>JACNHM010000360.1 GCA_014383605.1 Chloroflexota bacterium | reverse complement strand
CAAAGGAGATCAAAGGGAAATCACATGAATCGCAAACTGTTCGTTTTCGTCACTCTTCTTGTGGTCTTGGGCCTGCTGCTGACAAGCTGTGCGCCGCCGGTGGCCGAAAAGAAACTCAGGATTGCCTACATCCGCCCCACCAACGAGCCCTACTACAAGTATGGCTTCGACGGCGCCGAGATGATGGGCAAGGCGATGGGTGTCGAGGTGCTCGGCTTCATCTCCGACATGAAGGTGGAGCGCGAGCTGGCCAGCGTCGAGGACGCCATCACCCAGAAGGTGGATGGCATCGTGCTCATGTCAGTGAGCGCGACCGCCATGACCGCCAGCATCAACAAAGCTCACGAAGCCGGCATACCGATCTTCATGATCTTCGGCTACAATGAAGACCTGATGGACAAGATGGTCGGCACCGTTCAGGCCGACTGCAATCTCTCGGGCAGCATCATCGGCAACTGGGTCGCCGAGAACATCGCCGAGGGCGAAGTGGCCGTGATCATGGGGCTGCCCGGTCGCGGCGACGCCGAGTGCTACCGCGACGCCTTCGAACGCGAGATGTCCAAGAACCCCAACCTCACCTTGGTCGCCTCCGTGCCCGGCGACTGGAACCGGCAGAAGGCCTTCGATCAGATGCAGAACCTGATCACCTCCAACCCGGACCTGAAAGCGGTCTTCGTCCAGAACGAGGACATGTCCCTGGGCGCCATTCAGGCCCTCAAGGAATCGGGGATGGAAGGCCAGGTTCAGATAGTCTCTCAGAATGGCGCGCCCTACGGTCTCGAGTCCATTGCCGCCGATGGAATTAAAGCCACCGTGGGGTGGTCACCGTCTCAGGAAGCCGCCCTGGGCATGCGCATGCTGGTCGAGCACATTCGCGGCACCACGGTCCCGAAGCTGACCATCACGCCGATGAAAGTTCTCACCAAGGACAACGTGGGCGAAGCCACTCCCTGGGAGCCCACCGAGGAGTCCACCCAGGCCACGCTGAAGCTGAATCTGGACGATCTGATTCACGAATTCGACTCCGGCGCCGGCTACTAGCGAGCGATCACCGGAACACACACAAGACCTGACAGGCATCCAGGTGTCTGTCAGGTCTTGCCTTGAAAAGGAGCTTCTGATGAAAGTTGGCATTGACAGTTACTGCTATCATCGCTTCTTCGGCGAAGTCTACGGCAACCAGGTAGACCCCGGCCGCCGCATGACCTATGAGGATTTCCTGCGTCGCGCCGTGGAGCTGAAGGTCGACGGCGTATCCCTGGAGACCTGCTTCTTCGATAGCTTCGAGGACGGCTACCTCAAGGGCCTGAAAGAGATCATCGCCCAGGGCAACCTGGAGGTGGTCGTGGCCTGGGGCCATCCCAAAGGCTTCGAAGGCGGTAAGAAGCCGGAGGCTCTGGAGGAGATGAAGGCCATGTTCAGGGTCTGCCACACCTTGGGCGCCAAGGTGATGCGGGTGGTGGGCTCGAGCCTGGACTACCGCAATGACCCGCACGAGCCGCAGATCAGGGCGCTGGCCAAGATCTTCAAGGAGGGCGCTCGGATGGCCGAGGACGAAGGAGTGCGGTTGGCCGTGGAGAACCACTTTGATTTCACCACCGACGAGTTCATGGATCTGATCACACGAGTGGACTCCCCTTACTTTGGGCTGTGCTTTGACACGGGCAATGCCTTGCGCATCGGCGATGACCCCGTCGAGACCGCCCGCCTGATGGCCAAACACACCTTCGCCACCCATACCAAGGACGTGGCGCCCCTCTATGGCGTGAGCCCCCAGGAGTGGTATTTCTTCGCTTGCGTCCCCGTCGGCCAGGGGATCGTCAACATGCCGGCGCTGGTGGCGGCGCTGCTGGCCGGTGGATACGAAGGGCTGTTCGCCATTGAGCTGGATTACATGGATCCGAAGTACCGGGACGAGGATTGGGCCGTGGAGGATAGCGTGCGCTACCTCCAGGGGCTGCAGAAGGGCTACAAGTAGACGGCATAGGAGGACACAGTGGCTCCAAAAGGCTTCCAGGCAATCAACTATGCAGCGCTTCCCCTGCGCCGGGTGGGTATCGGCATGCTCGGCTACGGTTTCATGGGCAAGGTGCACTCCAACGCCTACCTGAAGATCCCCTACAGCTTCCACGAGCCTGCCGCTTACCCGGAGCTGGTGGCGATGTGTGGTCGGGACGAGGCCAGGGTGGCCGATGTGGCAGCACGTCTTCGCTACCGGGGATACTACACCGACTGGAAACTGATGCTCCAGGACCCAAACATCGAGATCCTGGACAACTGCACGCCGGACGACCGGCATCGTGACCCCTCGATCGCCGCCGCCGCGGCCGGCAAACACGTCATCTGCGAGAAGCCGTTGGCCATGACCGTGCGGGACGCGGCGGCGATGCTGGAGGCCGTGACGAAGGCCGGCGTGAAGCACATGTGCTGCTTCAACTACCGCTTCATCCCGGCGGTGCGCTTGGCGAAGGAACTGCTGCAGTCCAGGGCCATCGGTCAGGTCTATCACTTCCGCGGCTGCTATCTGCAGGAGCCTGGCCACGATCCTGCGTCGCCGGTGGAAGATGTGTGGTATGCCAGCGGCACACGCTCCGGCATCCTGCTGGGGATTGGCTCCCATATCATCGACATGGCCCGCTTCCTGTTGGGCGAGATCACGTCGGTGAGCGGGCTGGTGCGCACGTGGAATACGTCGCGTGCTAGCCGCTCCGGAGCGCTGGAAACGGTCACCGCCGACGAGGGCAACCTGGCCCTGGTAGAGTTCGCCAGCGGCGCTACCGGCACGCTGGAGTCTTCCGGCGTGGCGACGGGTCACAAGAACCAGCACACCTGGGAGATCAACGGCTCCAAGGGCAGTATCTGCTGGGACCTGGAAGACCCCAACCACCTGCTCGTCTACTCCGACGATGCGCCGCTGCCCAGCACGCGCGGCTTCGCCTCGGTCTCTGTCACAACCGGCGCGCATCCGTTGCAGACCATGTATCTGCCCCCCGGACATAACGCCGGATGGGAATATGGCCACGTCCATGCGCTGTACCACTTCGTGGACTGCGTCGTGAACGATGAGCAGGTCGCGCCCTATGGCGCCACGTTCGAAGATGGCTACCGCGTCCAGGTGATCATGGACGCCATAGAGCGTTCCTCGCGCACGGGGCAGAGAATCGACCTGACTTACTGAGGCGCTTATGCCAGCGGATACAGAGTACGTCTTACAAACCAGGGGCGCTCGCAAGAGCTTCTCCGGAGTCGAGGTGCTGCACGGGGTAGACCTGGACCTGGTTCCGGGAAGGGTGCACGCCGTGGTGGGGGAGAACGGCGCCGGCAAGTCCACGCTGATCAAGATCCTCTCCGGCGTGTACCGGCGGGATGGCGGCGCCATCTTGATTGATGGGCAGCCTGTCGAGACCCTCAGCCCGCAGATCGCGCAAGGCCTGGGGATTGCCACCATCTATCAGGAGCGGAACCTGATCCCCTACCTCAGTGTCGGCGAGAACCTTCTGCTGGGCGACGTGCCCACCGGTCGCTTCGGCATCGTGCGCTGGAACCGCTTGTTCGAGATGGCGGGCCAGATTCTGAGCAACCTTCACCTGGCGCTGGACCCGCACGAGTTGGTGGCCAACCTCAGCGTCGCCGAGCAACAGGCCGTGGAGATCGCCAAGGCGCTCTACAAAAAGGCGCGCATCGTCATCATGGACGAGCCGACGGCCAGCCTGACCGCTGCGGAGATCGAAAACCTGTTCCGCCTGATCTGCCAGCTCAAGCAGGAAAACGTCGCCGTGATCTACATCTCCCACCGGCTTGACGAGATCTTCGAGATCGCCGACGAGGTAACCGTGCTGCGCGACGGGCTGAAGGTACTGCACTGTCCCATAGACGAGATAGACAAGGACGCGCTCGTCCGGGCGATGGTGGGTGAGGAACTGACGCAAACAGAGCTCGCCGGCGCGCGGGCAGGCGATCTGCTTCTGGAGGCGCAGTCCATCTCGCATCCCGGCAGGTTCGAGGACGTGAGCCTGCGCCTTCATCGCGGCACGATCATCGGCCTGGCTGGCTCGGTCGGATCGGGCCGCTCCGACGTGCTGAGCGCCCTGGCGGGCCTGGAGCCTGTGGCGAGCGGTCGCATCGTGTTCCAGGGGCAAGAGCTTCAGGGTCAACACCTGGCCGACTTCATCCAGCAGGGCATCTGTCTGGTGCCGTCGGAGCGGGACCAGGCCGGCCTGATCCTCTCCATGAGCGTAGCCGGCAACACCACCCTCGCCAACCACAAAGCGGTGACACGCGGCCCCCTGATAGACCTGGGCCGGGAACGCGCCCTGGCCGAAGAGTATGTGCGTCAACTCGACATCCAGGCCCGGAGCGTCTTCCAGGAAGTCCAGTATCTGAGCGGCGGCAACCGGCAGAAGGTGATGCTCTCCAAGTGGCTGTGCCTGGGCCTGGAAGTATTCCTGCTGGACGAGCCGACCCAGGGCGTTGATGTGGGCGCTCGCGAGGAGATCCACCGCATCATGAAACGGTTGCTGGACGAGGGCAAGGGCATCGTGATGGTCACCTCGGACCTCGATGAGCTGATGAAGATGAGCCACTACATCGCTGTGATGAGCAAGGGCCGCATTGTGGCCTATCTCGAAACACAGCAGACGACCAGAGAGGAGGTGCTGTCGTATGCGCTCGGCCAACGAAGCCAAAGCAGCCTCTGTGAACCCCTTGCGTAGACTGACCCGATCGATAGATGTTCAGCAGTTGGGCATCATTTTCGTGCTGATCGCCCTGATCATCATCATGGGCGTGATCTCTCCTGTCTTCCTGTCTGGCCGCAACATCCGCAATATCCTGCAGCAGGTCTCCACCATCGGCATCCTGGCCATGGGATCCACTGTCCTGATGATCTCGGGCGGGATTGACCTCTCCGTCGGCTCCATCGTATCTGTGGCCGCTGTCGTGATGGGGACGATGATCAAGGCCGGCTCCCCGGCGGAACTGGCCATCCTGGTCGGCCTCCTCATCGGCTGTGGGATCGGCCTCATCAATGGCGTCCTGGCTGCCTACACCAAGGCCCACCCCTTCATCCTGACCTTGGGCACCATGACGCTGTTCCAGGGTGTGGCCATCATCATCACCGAGGGCTTCCCGATCACGGATCTCGGCCGGCGCTTCGAGTGGATCGGCGGCGCCAGGATCGGGGGGCAGATCCCCGTCAGTGTGATCGTCTTGCTGGTCGTCATGCTGGTGTGCCACGCCTTGCTGCGCTATCTTCGGTTAGGGCGGCTGGCCTACGCCATCGGCGGCAACGAGTACACGACGTTTCTAGCCGGCATTCCCGTACGCCGCTACAAGATCCTCTTCTACGTTATCTGCGGCTTCTTTGCCGGGCTGGGAAGTGTCGTCCTTGCCTCGCGCATCAGCTCCGCCATCCCGAACATGGGGGCGGACTACACCCTGCAAGCTATCGGAGCAGCAGTCATCGGCGGCGTGCCGCTGACGGGCGGCCGGGGCAACGTCTGGGGAACCTTCACTGGCGTGCTCCTGCTGGGGGTCATCGCCAATGGCCTGAACCTCATGCACGTCGACGCCAGCTGGCAGTACGTCCTCACCGGCGTGATCATCATCATCGCCGTGATCGTCCACGAGCAGCGCTCCCGCAAGTAGCCGCGGCCGGCCTGCATCCCATACACGGATGGAGCAACTCTTGATGGAACAGATGACCTCTCTGGAACGCACCATGGCCACGATCCACCATCGGATCCCCGATCGGGTGCCGGTGGACCTGCACAACTTCCTGGTCACCATTGACTACGCCGGCTATCCCATGGCGCAAGCTTTGCGGGACGGCGAGATGCTGGCCGAAGCGCAGCTCAAGTTCTGGCGCGATTTCCGTCACGACGTCCTGCTGGTCGAGAATGGCGTCATCGCCGAGGCTGGGGCTTGCGGCTGCGCGATAGACTGGCCAACCGAGGGGCCGCCGCGCGTGGTGGGGCACGTGTTGGCCGATGGCCTGGAGAAGATAGACGAGCTGACGGTGCCCGATCCCTGGAGGACACCCCCGATGCAGGAGAACCTGGAAGCCGTGCGCATCCTCCGAAAGGAGCTCGGCGACCAGGTCTTCATCATGGGTCGGGCCGATCAGGCTCCAGCGTCGCTGGCTGGTGCCCTCCGGGGGTATGAGCAGTTCATCCTGGACATGGCGCTGAACGAACAGCCGGAACTGATCCACAAAGTGCTCGACTTCTGCGCCCAGGTGCAGATCCGCTACATGTTGGCGATGAAGGAGGCTGGCGCGCACGGCACCTCCATGGGCGAGATGGGGGTGGACATCATCGGGCCGCGGCTGCACCGCAGGTTCGCCCATCCCTACGATCGGCAAGTCGTCGAGGCCGTCGGCACTCCGGATTTCCCGGTGGCGCTACACATCTGCGGCGATGCTACGCTGATCTTGCCGGAGATGATCGCCACCGGCGCCCAGATCCTGGAGTTGGACTACAAGACGGACAAAACAAAGGCCAAGGAGACGCTGCGCGGCAAAACCACCTTCCTGGGGCCGGTCAACCCTGAGTTGCTTTGGGCTGGCACCCCTGGCGAAGTTGAAGCCGCTGCCCGCGAGGCCATCGCCGTCCTGTCGCCAGGGGGTGAGTTCATCCTCGGCCCCGGCTGCGCGCTCGGTCACACAACCCCAACGGACAACATCCACGCGCTGATTGAGACAGCGTGGAAGTACGGCGCCTATAATCCGGATGGTTCACTGCAACGACAGTGAATGTGCTTTGGGGCTGTTTCCCCACCTTTGGCGCGATCAAGACTACATTCTGACCAGGCTCATCTGAAATCGGAGCTGAAGTCCTCGTACTGACCCGTGCCAAGCGACGTTTGCCGACCTGCAATGGCCGACGCGTGGTCGGCCTGGCATGGATACCCCGACCCCTATGCGCGGCCCGGTACTTCCGTTCCTGCTGGTGCCGTAGCCACCTCCCAAGCAGGAATCTTCGCCTTCTCGGCGGACTTGACAATGGATGCACTCTGTCATATAATGCAAAAAACGTTTCACTCACTGCCTTGCTTGGACCAGCTATCCAGCCAAGCACCCAGAATCTGCGGGAGAGCACCGGTTGAGTAGCTGCCAGCCATAGCGAGCAGCACATCGAAACCAGGCAATTTGACTCCCTTGTGTCCCTGTAGACGCTACCCCAGTGGCAAGACAGGAAAGGAGGTGCCGAGGTACACTAACCCTGAACAATCAACTCTGCCACGACGCAGAAGTCCTTTCGAGCCGGCAAATGCCGGGCATTTGTTACTGAAAAAGGAGAACATTTCAATGGGAGACAAAATCATAACTCCTGAATCACCCTGGGTTCGCAGATTCACGAGGCGAGAGTTCTTGCAGACCACGGGTATGGTCGGCGCTGGCCTGGCTCTGGCCGCTTGTGGCGCTCCGACGGCCGCGCCTGAGCCCACCAAGGCTCCCCCACTCCCCACAGAAGCTCCGCCAGTCATCTTCACCAAGCCCGGGCTGGCCTCGGGCATGATCGGCGGCCCGACGGGTTTCGAGGGTGCTGAAAGGTACCAGTATGGCCCGGACAGTCCCGCCGGCCGGGCCATGGAGGCGCTGCGTAACCTTCCCGCAGACAAGAAGCCGGCAGTGCTGCAGGTCATGCACCCGGGCGGCGCCGTGGGACACTGGTCCGTGCCCTTCCCCGAGGGCGCACCGACGGCCCAGCAGGTCTTCGAGGAGGAGAGCGGCATCAAGCTCGAGATCATCGGGACCGACGAGAACAGCCAGTTCACCAAGATCATTCAGGACACCACCACCCAGGCCGGTGAGTATGACATCTACTCCTTCTGGGGCAACAACCGCGGCACGCTGGCCGAGTCTGGCGCTTTCCTCATCCTGGACGAGTTCGTCGATCAGTACAGGCCGGAGTGGGACAAGTACTATGTTGGCGGCCAGCTGACGGTGGAGAGCTACGCCAAGTACGCCGGTCACTACGTGTCGGTCAGCTTCGACGGCGACTACCAGTCCTGGAACTATCGCCGGGACCTGTTCGAGGACCCCAAGGAGATGGCCGACTTCAAGGCCAAGTACGGCTGGGATCTGCAATGGCCCGAGACCTGGGAGCAGCTGGACCAGCTCTCTGAGTTCTTCCATCGCCCCGACCAGGGGTTGCTGGGCTGCACCGACATCCGCAACTCCATCTGGGGCCTGACCAACTGGATCCAGCGCTATGCCAGCTTCGCCAACCCGGCGCAGATGTACTTCGACCCCACGACCGGCAAGCCGCTGATCAACTCCCCGGCGGGCATCCAGGCGACCCAGGAGTATGCCGCCACCATGGCCTACAAGTCGCCTGACGCCCTGGCCTGGGGCTGGCCGGAACAGTACAACAACATGGCTGCCGGCGGCGCGGCGATCACCTGCGCCTTCCCCAACATGCCCAAGTTCCTGGACAATCCCGGCAATCCCGACAGCACGATCGCCGGCAAGCTGCGCACCGGGATCTCGCCGGGCCGCATCATTGACGGCAAGCTGATCCGCCGCACCGTCTGGTGGCCCAACATCACCTTTGCCGTGTCCACCCAGACCAAGTACCCCGAGGTAGCCTACCTGTTCCTGCAGTGGGGCGGCTCGCCCTCCATGTTCACCTTCATGGTCGGCAACCCGGCGGGCTACTTCGATCCCTTCCAGGTGTCGGACTTCAAGGATCCCGTGGTGGTGGCCAGCTACCATGAGTACCATGTTCCTACCATGACGGGCTCCATCGAGCGCTCCGTGCCGCCGCTCAACCTCAACGGCGCCAGCGAGTACGAGACGGCGCTGGACACCAACGTCCAGGCGGTCATCGCCGGCCAGAAGACGGCCGAGCAGGCCATGGCCGACTGCGAGGCGGAGTGGGAGAAGATCACGGACCGCCTGGGGCGCGACAAGCAGATCGCGGCCATCGCGGCTCAGGTGGCGGCCTACTCGACGGTGGTCGACACGCCGACGATCTAGGCGGTTCAACAACTCAGCGTGCCTGGCGGTCCCGAGGGACCACCGGCACCCGGACAATCACACTCCCACCTCTCGTCTCGCCTGAGAGGGGAGGTGGGAGTGACCTTGGTCAGGCTGCCTGCAGCCCGGCCATACTGCCCCCAAGTCATGCAGCAGGCGGGATATCATCCCGTCTGTTGGGTGCAGGAGCAAGCCTGGCGATGTCAACTAGCCCTTCCACACCACCAGTGGCGCGCTCGCAGGATGGAGCGCCCGCAGCGGGAAAGCGGCGCCGCTTCCTGGACATGAATAACGTGCGCACTTTCTCCTCGACCCTGACCCTGCCGGCCCAGATCGTCCTGCTGCTGATCATGATCTTCCCCCTTCTGGCGGTGGTCTACATCAGCATGACGAGCTGGTCGCCCACGCGCGGCGGCAATTGGATGGGGTCTTATCGCTTCTGGGACTGGGGCCGCAACTACGTCGAGGTAGTGCGCGATCCCTTCTTCTGGCGGGCGCTGGGCCGCACCTTCCTGATCGTGGGCATCGCCGTGCCGCTAGAGTTCCTCCTGGGGCTGGCTCTCTCCTTCCTGTTCATCGAGAAGTTCCCGGGCAAGCGCATCTTCTACGCGCTGCAGCTCGTTCCCATGATGATCGTTCCTGCCGTGGCCGGCTATATGTTCTGGGTGCTCTTCCAGAGCAACGGCCCCCTCAATTTCATCATCTCGGCCCTCATTGGGCGTCCCTTTGCGCTGTCCTGGCTCTCTTCGGAGATCCCGGCCACCTTCGCCGTCATCGTCGCCGAGGTGTGGCAGTGGACTCCCCTCATGTTTCTGATCCTGCTCTCGGGGCTGGTGGGACTGCCCGAGGACCAGATGCGGGCGGCGGACATGCTCGGCGCCTCCTTCTGGCAGAAATTCCGCTACCTGATGCTGCCCATGATGCGGCCTATCATCGTCATCGCGCTGGTGATCCGGGGCATGGAGGCGGTCAAGATCTTCGACGCCATTTTCCTGATGACGGCGGGTGGCCCCGCCCGGGGCACCGAGAGCGTATCGGTTTATATGTACAAAGTGGCCTTCCAGCAGGTGCGTTGGTCCTTCTCGGCCGCAGCCGCCATGGTCATCCTGGCCATCATGACCATCGTCGCCTCCTACGCCCTGCGCCCCTTGCAGGCGCCCCAGCGGGAGGCCGAGGCGCTCGCCGCTGCGGCCCGCGGCACGGAGTAATCGAGATGTCGAAACCTAAGACCTGGCAGACGGCGTTGCGCTTCTTCCTGGCCCTGGTGGTCACCGCGGTCGTCTCTTTCCCCACCTATTGGATGGTGACGCTGGCCTTCAAGCCGCAGAGTGAATGGTCCAGCGCTGGCGGCAAGATCTACTGGGTTCCTGAGAACCCGACCATGGATAACTTCGAGCGGGTGCTGACCACCTACCGCGGTGAGTTCTTCCGCGCCGCCGCGGAGTCGGCCTTGCCCTCCATCCGCAGCAGCGTCATCGTCTCCGTCGGGGGGACCCTGTTCGCCATGCTCATCGGCACCCTGGCGGCCTACGGCCTGTCGCGCTATTCCACCGACACCGGCGAGCTGCCCTGGTATATTGCCCTGGGCACACTGCTCCTGCTGATTCTCGTGCTGATGCCCTTCTTTGTGCTCTGGGCATGGCTTGGGATTCTCAACCGCTGGTGGGGGATCGTCTCTTTCACCGTGCTGGGGATGGCGGCTAACGAGCTCATCGGGCGCGTCCTGGCTCGCATCTACGGCAGACCCGTCGGCAGCCTTTCCTTTTCCATCCTCCAGCTGCGCATGTTCCCACCCATGGCCATCCTGATCCCCCTGATGATCATGTGGTCGGCCTTGCGGTTGAACGACACCTGGTACGGGCTGACCTTCGTGTACGGCGTGGTGACCTTCCCCTTCGTGGTCTGGCTGATGAAGAGCTTCTTCGACGAGGTGCCGCGCGAGCTGGACGAGGCGGCCATCGTGGATGGGTCCTCTTACTGGCGGGCTTTCTTCAGGGTAGTGCTGCCGCTGGTGAAGGGAGGATTGGCCAGCACAGCGCTGTTCGTCTTCATCCTCAACTGGAGTGACTTCCTGGTGGCGCTGCTGCTCACCAGCCGAGACTGGCCGACGATCCCGGTCTTCCTGAATGGCCTGGTCTCGGCCGAGGTGGGGGCGCAACATGGCCCCAAGGCCGCCCTGGGACTGCTGGCGGTTATCCCGCCGGTGGTGTTCGGCCTGATGATCCAGCAGTACCTGGTGCGCGGTCTGACTTTCGGCGCCATCAAGAAATAGGGGGCAGCGAGGAACTATGGCCGGAATTCGACTGGAGAAGCTACGCAAAGAGTTCGGCGACGTGGTGGCCGTGGAGGGGCTGGACCTGGAGATCGGGGACGGCCGCTTCGCCGCCCTGCTGGGGCCCTCGGGGTGCGGCAAGACCACGACGATGAACATGATCTCCGGGCTGGAGCAGCCCACCTCGGGCCAGGTGTTCTTTGACGACCGCTTGATGAACAACGTGCCGCCGGGCAAGCGGGGTGTGGGCTTCGTATTCCAGAACTACGCCATCTTCACCCACATGACGGTGTACGAGAACATCGGCTTCGGGCTCAAGATCCGGGGCTGCCCGGAGGTGGAGCTGCGCCGCGAGGTGGGGCGGCTCGCCAAACTGCTGCAGATCGAGCACATGCTGAATACGAATGCCGGGCGGCTGAGCGTGAACGACATGCAGAAGGTGGCTCTGGGGCGCAGCATGATCACCAAGCCCGGGATCTTCTTGCTGGACGAGCCTTTCAGCAACCTGGACGCGGCCTTTCGGGCCTTCATGCGCGGCGAGCTGAAGCGCATCCAGCGGGAGATCAAACAGACCATGATCTACGTCACCCACGACCAGGTGGAGGCGATGAGCATGGCCGACATGATCGCGGTCATGGACTTCGGCGTGCTCCAGCAATACGGCACGCCGGACGAGATCTACAACCAGCCGCGCAACACCTTCGTGGCCAAGTTCATCGGCAGCCCGAACATGAATCTCCTGCCCTGCTCCTACCGGGTGGAAAATGGCCAGGGATTCCTGGCTCTGAAGAACGACGGCGCGCGCGTCCCCCTGGACGACCGGCGGCGCCAGCTTCTGGAGGAGCGGAACGGCGGGCGGGATCTGATCCTGGGCATCCGGCCCGAGCGCCTGCACGTATACCCGGAACCGACGCCCGAAACGCTGTGGCAGGGGATGGGATATGCCCTGGAGCCGCTGGGGTCCAAGTCCATCGTGCATGTGCAGCTGGGCAATGACGTGATCCGGGTGGTGGCCCCGGCCACCTACCGGACCTGTGTCGGCTTCCAGCAGTGGCTATCGCTCGACCTGGACTTTCTGCACATCTTCGACGGCGAAACGGAAGAGGTCATCCGCTAGCGGCCGCCGGACACGGAGGAGCGGTGTGGCAAGGTTGCGACTTGAGAATGTCACGAAACGATTTGGGCGCACCGTCGCCATCGATGGGCTGAGCCTGGACATCGCCGACGGCGAGTTCTTCTGCGTGCTGGGACCCCCGGGTGCCGGGAAGACCACCACGCTGCGGCTGATCGTCGGCCTGGAGAGGCCCGACGAGGGCAGCGTGTACATCGACGAGCAGCTGGTCAACGACGTGCACCCGGGCCAGCGGGACATCGCCATGGTGTTCCAGAACCTGGCCCTCTATCCCGACAAGACGGTGTTCAACAACATCGCCTACCCGCTGCGCGAGCGGCGGCTGCCTCGCGACGAGATCGAGACCCGTGTGCGAGCCGTCGCCGAGACGTTGCGCATCGGCAAGCTGCTGGATCGCAAGCCGGCCAAGCTGAGCGGCGGCGAGCGGCAGCGGGTCGCTCTGGGACGGGCCATCGTGCGCCATCCTCGGGCCTATCTGATGGACGAGCCCCTGGCCAACCTGGATGCGCTGCTGCGCACGGAGATGCGGGTGGAACTGAAACGGCTGCAGGCCGATCTGGGCCAGACGCTGGTCTATGTGACCCACGACCAGGTCGAGGCCATGTCCATGGCCGATCGCATCGCCGTGATGAACCGGGGCCGTCTGCAGCAGTGCGATGAGCCCGATATCATCTACAACCTGCCAGCCAACCGCTTTGTGGCCACGGTGGTGGGCAGCCCTCCCACCAACTTCATCTCCGGCCAGGTGAGCGTTGAGGAGGACCTGCTCGTCGTCACCCATCCAGCCTTCCGGCTGCGGGCGTCCGGAGCCGCTCACCCGCTCAGGGCTGCGCTGGCCGGGAACGGCGCGCCGCCAGACAAGGTGCTGGTGGGTGTGCGCCCAGAGGATGTGGGCGTGAGCACTCGCGCCAACGACTCGCATGCCATCCCCGCGCAGGTCTCGGTGATCGAGCCTCTGGGACCGGAGACGGTGGTCGATTTGCACGTGGGTCCCGACTACATCAAGGCCGTGGTGCCACCGACCCAGAGGCTGGACGAGGGGCAGTATGTCTGGCTGCGATTCGAACCCATGCGCATCCACTTCTTCGATGTGGAGAGCGAGGAGCGGGTGTACAGCACCAAACCGGCCGAGGAACTGGAGTGCCCGCTGCCAGACGCTGACTGATCGGGCATTATCGCGACGTACTCCCGCAACACAGAAACAAGGAACACAGAAGCACTGCTTCCAATAATCTCACAGAAAGGATGCTACATGATGAAAGACAAACTAGTCGCTGCCATTGCCGACATGAGGGAGGAGGAGGCCCTTGAGCTGGCGCAGGCCATGCTTGAGGCCGGCGAAGACCCTCGGATGGTGCTGGCCGCCAGCCAGGAGGCCATGTCCATCGTCGGCGACCGCTACGAGCAGAAGGAATACTTCCTGCCCGAACTCATCATCGCCGGCGACATGCTCACCGCCATCGGCGAGTTGGTCAAGCCCCTGCTGCAAGGGGAGGGCCCCCAGGCCGAGCCCCAGGGCAAGGTGGTCATCGGCACCGTGGCCGGGGACATCCACGACATCGGCAAGGACATCGTGATCTTTATGCTCGATGTCAACAACTTCAAGGTCCACGACATCGGTGTTGACGCCGCCCCCGAGAAGTTCGTGAGCGCCATCAGGGACTTCCAGCCGGACATCGTCGGCATGAGCGGCTTTCTGACCCTCGCCTACGACCAGATGCGCCACACGGTGGAGGCGATCAAGGAGGCCGGCCTGCGCGATGAGGTCAAGATCATGATCGGCGGCGCCATCATGGATGACGGCGCGGCCGCGTACGCCGGGGCCGACGCCTATGGAGCGGATGCAGTGGCCGCAGTTAAGCTGGCCAAGACCTGGACAGGAGGGGAATAACCATGGCTGAGAAATCAACTCAGGAACTCTATGATGCACGACTGAAGCGCGCTCTGGATGCGGCCACGCTCAAGGTGCCCGATCGGGTGCCGGTGTTCGGGCCCTACCAGAAGTATCCCTACGCCTTCGCCGGGGTCACGCTCAAGGACGCCATGAACGACTACGCCCTGGCTCGCCAGGCCTGCCACAAGTTCGTGGACACCTTCCAGCCGGACCTGGACTTTGGGCCCATCTTTGCCTATCCTGCAGAAGCCATGAGAATCCTGGGGTGGAAGGCGTTCAAGTGGCCGGGCCACGGCCTGGCCGACAACGTCATGTACCAGTACATCGAAGGCGAGTACATGAGCGACGAGGAGTACGATGAGTTCATCTTCGACCCTTCGGATTTCATGTTGCGCAAGTGGGCGCCTCGCCAGTTCGCGTCCATGGCCGGGTTCTCGCAGTTCGTGCCCTGGCGCCGCTTCATGTGGTCAGGCTGGATGAACCTGGGCTTCTGGGCCTCACCCGAATTCCAGGAAACCCTGCGCACGGTCACGGCAGGCGTCGAGGAGCTGAACAAGTGGTGGGGTTCGCAGGTGCAGTACTGGGGCGAGGTCAATGCCAAGGGCTACCCGCTGGCCTTTGCCGGCTGGGACTGGCCGCCCTTCGACATCCTCGGTGACACGTTACGCGGCACGCGCCAGATCCTCGCCGACATGCGCCGCCGCCCCGAGAAGCTCCATGCCGCCCTGGAAGTCGCCACGCAGATCTTCATCGAGTATGGGTCGGGTGCCGCTGGTGCTCCCTTGCCCTTCTGCTGGGTCTGGGTGCACAAATCGACGCGCGACTTCATGTCCGACGCCCAGTTCGGCGAGTTCTACTGGCCCTATCTCCGCAAGGGGTTGATGGCCCTCGTAGACAAGGGTATTATCCCCGTCATCTACTGGGAGGCGGACTGGGAGAGCCGGCTGGAGCACATCCGGGACGTTCCCCCCGGCAAGATCGTCTACCATCTCTCCAACACGAATTACGAGAAGGCCAAGGATGTGCTGGGCGACGTCACCTGCCTCATGGGCAACGTCCCCAACATCATGCTGCTCAGCGGCACCCCCGATGATGTGCGCGCCTACTGCAAGAAGATGATCGACACCTTTGGCAAGGACGGCGGCCTCATCATGGACGCCGCGCTCATGCTCGACGAGGCCAAGCCCGAGAATCTCAAGGCCATGATCGACTTCACCAAGGAGTACGGCGTGTACGGGTAAAGTTGGTCACTCTGCCTGGTTCCTCTGAGCTTCCACTACTGGGGGAGCTCAGAGGAACTCAGGCCACTTGCCGGCAGTACCTTAGCTTAGGAGAAAGACATCATGATCAAGGTCGGATGCTTTGCTCTGATCGACCCCTTCAGCACGCTGGAACACCAGCTCGGCCGCATCAGGGACTGGGGCTTCAAGTACGCTGACGTCACCGAGAACACCGACGGCGGCAGCATGGGCGTGGAGTTCGGGTTCTCCGCCGTGGCCAGTCTGGACGCCAACCCCTTCGACATCAAGCGGCTATTCGACAAGTACGGGCTGACCATCAGCAGCTACTGCGCCCACGCCAACCTGCTGGATCCCACGGCCTCCTGGCGCTACGGCTCCATTCAGGTCTTCAAGGCCGTGCGCGCCGCCGCGGCCATCGGGGTGAAGCACGTCATCACCACCGACGGCGACCCCAAGACGGAATTCGGCCACAACCTGACCGTGGACGAGGCCATCTTCACCATCCGCGAGCGGCTATACGAACCCTTGCGCATGGCCGCCGATCACGGCGTCAAGATACTGCTCGAACCGCATGGCATGTACACCGACTCCATCGAGTACGTGGAGCGGATCCTGGCAGCCTGCAACAGCGATGCCCTGGCCCTCAACCTGGACACGGGCAATCTCTGGCTGGGCGGCGGCGATCCGCTGCAGTACGTCAACCACTTCGGCAGCATGATCGAGCACGTTCACTGGAAAGACCACCCGCCGGAGATGCTGGAGAAACGCGGCCACATCCACGGCACCGGCATGGCCGTCGTTCCTTTGGGCTCGGGCGTGGTGGACATCAAGTCCACCTTCGAGGCGTTGGTCAAGGTCGGCTTCGAAGGCTACACCACGCTGGAGGTTGCCGGCGACGACGCCGTTCTCGAAAGTTACGCCTACCTCAGATCGCTGGGCGCCGAATAGGTTGCGAGACGATCTCACCGCAGAGAGCAGGGGGCGCAGAGAAGCCCATGAGGTTCTCTGGGGACTCCCTGTTCTCTGCGGTGTCCTTTTCCCATCGGGGGCGAGACGCTGATGACGCACAGGGTCCTGTTCGAGCCGTGGGGCGTCGCCGTGGAGTGCGGCGCTGACCTCACCATCCTCGACGCGGCGCGGCAGGCCGAGATCCCCATCCGAGCTTTGTGCAGTGGCCGCGGCGCCTGCCGCAAATGCCAGGTCCGCATCACCACGGCCCCCTTGCCGCCGCCTGTCCCCGCCGAAACCAAGGCCCTGGCGCCGTCGGCGCTGGCGGGCGGGTTTCGCCTGGCCTGCATGCACGCCGTGGACCGCGACATGACCGTGGAAACCCTGCCCCTGGTCGCGCGCGGCAAGGACGAAGCCCCTCCCCTGGAACGTTCCTTTCAGTTATCGCCCCCCGTGCAGCGCCATGCCGTTCGCCTGACACCGCCCTCCCTGGAGCACCCCACTGACGACGTGACCAACCTCCTGCGGGCCCTGGAGGAGGCGGGCTGCCCGCCGGTCACCCAGGTAGACTACCGCGTCGCCCAACGTCTGCCTGATGTCTTGCGCGCCGCGGACTGGCAGGTGGATGCCAGCATCCGCGCCGGCGAGTTGGTCGCCGTGCGACCCAGCGGCCCCTGCACAGAAGGCGGCGAGCCGTCGCCGTCGCTCCCCTTGGGCCTGGCCGTGGACCTGGGCACCACCAATATCGCCACCTACCTGTACAACCTCGAGGACGGCGCGCTCCTCGGCATCTTTGGGGTCGCCAACCCGCTCTCGACCTACGGCGCCGACATCATCTCCCGGCTCACCTACGCCGGGCGCTCGGCCGCCAACGGCGCGCAGCTACAGCGCATCCTGGTCAAAACGCTCAACTTGCTGCTGGAACGCATCGCCGAGATGCACGGCTGCTCCCCCGAGGACGTGGAGGAGATGGTCATCGTCGGCAACAGCGGCATGCACCACCTCTTCCTCAACCTGCCCCCCAACCAGCTCATACGCTCACCCTACGTGCCGGCCATACGCCAGCCGATGGCCATCAAGGCCAGAGACCTGGGGATGGGGATCAGCGCCGGCGGCTACGTCTACGTGCCGCCGCTGGTGGGTGGTTTCATCGGCTCCGACCTGCTCGCCGTGGCCCTGAGCACACGCTTGGACCTGCAGCCGGGGATTCGCCTGGCGCTCGACATCGGCACGAACACGGAGTTGCTGCTGTCCATTGAGGGCCAGTTGTTCAGTTGCTCCACGGCCAGCGGCCCCGCCCTGGAAGGGGCCGCCCTGCAATTCGGCTGCGTTGCCATGCCCGGCGCTATTGACCGCGTCTGGCTCGGCGAGCCTGGCGAGCCTTTCGCCTACCACACCATCAGAAACCAGCCACCGCTGGGCATCTGCGGCTCCGGCATCATCGAGGCCCTGGCGGCCATGATCCGGTCTGGCGTCGTGAGCACCACCGGCCGCTTACAAGCCGGTCATCCCCTCGTCCAGGAGCGCCCCGATGGCGACCACCGCTTTGTGCTGGTGCCCTCCGCCAGGACCGAGTTGGGCGTCGCCCTGACCATTTCCCAGACCGATGTCCGCGCCATTCAGTTGGCCAAGGGGGCCATCCGTGCCGGCGCGGAGACCTTGCTGGGCAAGCATGGCCTGCGGCCCGACCAGGTTGACGAGATCCTGGTTGCCGGCGCTTTCGGCAGCCACATAGACATCGCCAGCGCCCTGCAGATTGGCCTCTTCCCCCCCCTTCCCGCCGGACGAATCCGGCAGATCGGCAACGCCGCCGGGATCGGCGCGGCGGTGATGCTGCTGTCTACCGCCGAGCGGCGCGCCGCCGAGGAACTGAGCCAGCGCATCCGCTACGTCGAGTTGGCGACCGACCGCGGGTTCACGCGGCTGTTCGCCCGCTCACAACACTTCCCGGCGGCAGAGTAGAAAATCAGGACGGGACGGATAGAACATGGAGATCAAACGCGACTGGGTCATCGCCTTCGACGAGGAACAGATCATCCAGGCCCTGGGGCACTCCTTTACCCGCTTGCTGCAGCGCCCCAGGTACGCCGACGCCTGGCGGGCGGCCCTCGAGGATGCGCGGCGGCTTGTGCAACCGGCCGCTGTCTGGGATGTCTTCCCCATCGCCGAATTCCGCCACCAGCAGGTCATCCTATCCAATGGCGTCCGCTTTGGCAACGGCCCGGTCACGACAGTGATGGGCGGGGCGTCGCACCTGCTCGTGGGCGTCTGCACCGTGGGGCAGGCCATCAGCCAGCGCATTCAGGCCCTGCAGGAGGAGAGGGAGATGTTGCAGGGCATGCTGCTGGACAGCCTGGCATCCTGGGCCGTAGACGCTGTGCGTGGGCAGTTATGCTACCTGGTGGAACAGGACGCCACCCGCCAGGGCCGGCGCGTGAGCGCGCCCATGTCACCGGGGGAGTCGGAATGGTCGGTGGAGGATCAGGCCATCCTCTTCTCGCTGCTGGATGCCAGCCAGATTGGAGTCTCGCTGAGCACCAGCATGGTCATGCATCCGCTCAAATCCCTATCCATCATCATCGGCACCGGCAGCCAGCCGATAGGCATTGAGGATGGCGACAACTGCATGTTCTGCTCCATGAAGGAGCGTTGCCGCTACCGCCACCACCGCCCCCGCGCTATCGCTCCGCCGGCCTGAGATCAAACTCACTCACCCGACGATCTCTACGCCCTCACCCTCCAGCACCTCGCCAACGATCCACAGCGGCTGCCCTTCGTCCCCACACAGCGACCGCAGCCGCCGCAGGTTCTCCGGCGGCAAGGCCTCGGGCGACCTTTTGGCCGCTCAACCGGCCGCGCCGGTCAGCGCCGTCAGCCGCCACGTCTGTTCTCGTGTGCTCATCGTCTGCTCCAGTGCTGTGGAATGGCCAAACGCCACCCAGGTCATCAGGCGGCTTGTACCCACCCCCTGCCCAAAGCAAAACCTCCGCCGTCCTGTGGACTTTGGAGGTCTTGGGGATGGGCGAGACCTGCGCTGCTCAGTCAACTACCGAGCGCGCAGGGTTCGCTCTCCGCCACGCAGAAAGCTCTGAACGGGGCCTTCACCAGGCCCCCGCCGGCTCCGCGGTCGGCGTCCGTGCGTGCAACTCAGCGGCGGCGCAGAAGCCCTTGCAGCAGAATGCCCACGCCGACGGCGATCAGCACCAGCGCGCCGGTCACCCGCCAGTCGAACAGATTGCCCAGACCGATGCCCAGAAAGACAAAGGCCAGGATGAAGTTGCCCATCAGCGGCCGGCGGTAGTCGGGGATGACGAAGCGAACAACGATCTCCAGGAGCAAGATCAGCCCGGCGCCAAGGAAGACGATTCCCCAGCCATCGGCGATCTCCAACCTGGCCAGCAGGCCCAGGTTTTCGGCCAGCAGCACCAGCCCGGCCCAGATGATGATCACCGCCCAGGCGGCGGTGCCGAGCGGATCGCGACGCCACTTCTCCTCCCAGCTCTTCTCGTCGCCCCCCTTCTCTTCGTGCTTCCGGACCTCTTTTTCTTCCTTCTCGTTGTAGGACTGCCGCTCAGACATGATGCCTCTCCTCCTGGATTGCTCTGTTGAGTGACCGTACGCCAACCGGCGCTTGACCTGATTGTACCACAGATGTACCCCGCAGGCAAGCACGCCAGCAAGCGATTCGCGCTTGACCGTTGAGCGGGGGTTATGATACAATGTCGCAGCATTCACGGAGGGCATCTCCCTAACCCGGCCAAACCGGAATCAACCAGGGACATCTTACCACAAAGACACCAGGACACAAAGTCCAATCAAAAAAGAGCTTCGTGCCTTCGTGGTGAATCTTCTTGGATCAACGTGGATTTGAGGGGTACGGAGGGCTTGTAGTAGCGACCAAAGTCGCCACTACGAACCCCAAAAGCAACACCGGCCGAGCTTTTACCCCACGAATCCACGTTGGGCCAGAAAACCAAAGGGGATCTGCGTGCTCCGCGTGCTCTGCGGTGGAGAAGGAAGAAAGGCCATCAACACAGAATTGTGTAACCAACCGCCTCCCCCTTTCGTTATACTGGTTGGATGAAGGAGCACGTCTAGCCCCAATACGGTTTAGTTAAGAGGGAGTTGCACTCCCGACGACGGCAGTACAACTGCCTCAGAACCCTTATCTGAACCGTATTGCGTCTGGCCCAGGCAAGCGTGGATGACATCCCAGCGAGACAAGATTGACGCCCTTTTCGAACAGCTTTTCCGGGACTACCAGCAGCCCATCCTCAACTACCTCTACCGGCTGGTGGGCGATGCCGCGCGGGCCGAAGAGCTGACCCAGGATGCCTTCGTCAAGGCCTATCGTGCCCTGCCTCGCCTGCCCGCCGGCGCCAACCGTCGCGCCTGGCTATACCGCATTGCCACCAACACGGGCTACGACCACCTGCGCCGCCGTCGCCTCGTCCAATGGCTTCCACTGCTGGAGCGGGACAACCCCTCCTTCATCCACAACGGCCCTGAGGATTCCTGGGGACAGCAAGATGCCGTACAGCGGGCGCTGGCCCAACTGCCGTCCCGTCATCGAACGGTGCTGATCCTCTACAGCGTGCAGGGATATTCCACGAAAGAGATCGCCGCCCTGCTGGATATCTCTCCGGGTGCGGTCAAGACCCGCCTGTGCCGGGCGCGGGAGAAGTTCCGGCAGGTATACGGGGAGGAGAGCTGAGATGCGCTGCCAGGCGATTCACCAACAGCTTGCCGCCTATCGAGAATTGGATACCACCGAACAGGAGCAGCTTCGGCAGCACTTGGCCGGTTGCCCAGTCTGCGCCGCAGCCTGGGCCGACTACCAGGCCCAGGATCTCCTTCTCGCCACCCTGCCCGCCCTCATCCCCTCGCCGGCACTGGCCACAGCCGTCCGCGCCCGCACCGTGCGCCAGCGCCGCTCGCCTCGCCGGCTCTCCTGGCAGTGGGCCGCCGCAGCCCTGAGCCTGTTGCTGCTCTTCACTGTGGGCTGGGGCACGGTCAGCATGGCTGCCGGAGCCTTGCCGGGCGACCTCCTCTATCCCCTCAAGCGCGGGACAGAGCTGGCGCGCCTGTCGTTCACGCTGGACGTTGCGGCGCGGGAACACTATCAGCAGCAGCTGGCCGAAACACGCCGCCAGGAGGTGCGCGCAGTCGTCACACTGCAGCGTCAGGCGGCTGTCGAATTCGAGGGGCGCTTGCAGACGGTTGCCGATGACCTTTGGCTGGTGGACGGGCTGGCGGTGAAAGTGTCCCCGCAAATCTGGGCCGACGCGCCGCCGCCGCCCGGCAGCATCATCTTCATCGAAGCTCAGGCCACCGCTGGACAGCTCGAAGCTCGGCGAGTGCGCACGCCGCAGTCGGCCGCTCCGACGCCCACACCTGAAGTCACCCCGCTGTTCTCGCCATCGCCGACGCCCACGCTCACGCCCTCACCCACCGGCGCCGGCACATCCACACCGACCCCAAGCCGGGCAGCCACGCCGCGCACCGGGCAGCCCTCTTCGCCCGAGGCCACGCCCCCGCTCGGTCCCGAACCCCACCCTACCCGCGCCTTTGGGCCAGGGCCTCAGCCTTCCGTCACGCCGGGCGCCGGCGGGCCGGGGCCGCAGCCCTCAGCCACACCGCTTGCTGACACACCGGGGCCGCGACCTTCGCAACCTTCCGTCACGCCGGGCGCCGGCGGGCCGGGACCGCAGCCTTCAGCCACACCGCTTGCCGACACACCAGGTCCACCGCCCTCACAGCCTTCCGTCACGCCGGGCGCCGGCGGGCCGGGGCCGCAACCCTCTGTGACCCCAGGTGCTGGCGGACCCCGGCCACGCTCAAGTCCCACCAGCGAACCGACCGCCGCGCCCGGCCCGGGTCCTGCAGGGTCGCCGAACCCCAACCGAGCGCACGGCGCCGGCAAGTGAAGCGCCCTTTTCTCGTGGCCGGGCAGCTCCTCTGTAACCTCTGGCGCTCCTCGTTCGTTATACTGGCTGAAAGGGGCAAGAACCCCTACACCAAAACTGTCTGAGGAGGCAAATTCCGATGAAAATGAAGATGAAAAAGACGCTTTGGCTCGGCTTGTTGGTGGTCGCCGTCTTGGCCATGACCATCGCCCCGGCGCTGGCTGGCGGCGACAAGAACCGCCAGCACTGGCGGAGCGGCGACCGCTTCGCCCTGGTCGGTGAGGTCACCGCAGTGGACGCCGACGAACTGACCATCACCGTGCGGGTGTGGATGGGCAGTGGGCTGGTCAAGGAATATCTTGACGAGGAACTGACCATCACCACCACCGCGGAGACCCGCTTCCGCCGCTTCGACGACCCCCCGTGCGAGTTCATCACCTTCGAGGACGTTGAGGTGGGCGACTTTGTCAGCGTCGCTGGCGTCGTCGCCGACGACGACTTCCTGGCCCAGCGGGTCACGGTGGACGTGCCCCTGGTGGCCTTGGACGAGTAGGTCACAGCCTCAAGCATCACCACGTTCTGGACGAAGAGGGAGCCATCTGGCTCCCTCTTTTGCTGTTTCGCATAGGGGTAAAAGTGGCCCTTTTTTGCGTTCGCGACGTATCGTCAGATCCGTCGCCCAGCGGCTGGATCTGGCGGAGTATCCAGCAGATCCAGGACGACCTCAGCAAACTGTACCGCTCGGCGCGGGAGGAAGTGCTGGCCCAGAAAGGCTGAACAGGAGCGAGGTCTGAATTGCCTTATTCACACTTTTGGCTTAAAATGTGAATAACGCCGTGGCCTATGTCCATACGTGTGCATAAGACCGCCAGCCGCTCTTCCCCTCAGGCCCCCAGCGCTGAGGAGAGGGGAAAGGACAGAGGAAAAGCTCACCATGAATCCCGAAGCATTCCAAGACAGCTCTGCAGGTCGTGTGCTTCACGTAGCCCGGGGTGATTATTGGGCCTATGTGCCTCATCCACTGCCGCCAAAACTGCAGTGGACTTCCGAGTTGGTAAACGATCTTTCCCAGGCTGACCGGACGCTGGGCGAACTGGCCGGCCTGGGGCGCTCCCTTCTCAATCCGCATCTTCTCATCCGTCCCTTCGTACGCCGCGAGGCCGTCCTCTCCTCCCGCATAGAGGGCACGCGGGCATCCCTCTCTGACCTCTACGCCTACGAGGCAGATCAACTGACCCCGCTCGAGCCTGCATCTGATGTACGAGAAGTGCACAACTACGTGCGGGCCTTAGAGTACGGGCTGGAGCGGCTGCGCACGTTGCCCCTAAGTCTGCGCCTCACCCGCCAGATCCACGCTTGGTTGATGGAAGGAGTGCGGGGAGAGCGCCAGACGCCCGGTGAGTTTCGCCGCAGCCAGAACTGGCTCGGGCCACCAGGATGCACGCTAAACGATGCCCCCTTTGTGCCACCGCCAGTACCGGAGATGCGTGAGACATTGGCTGCTTTCGAGGAGTTCCTGCATGCGCCCCCATCGCTGCCGCCGCTTGTGCGGCTGGGGCTCATCCACTACCA
The DNA here is from genome assembly GCA_014383605.1 of Chloroflexota bacterium. The sequence continues at coordinate 1,143 of JACNHM010000360.1, read as the reverse complement.
GTTTGAGGTCATCCATCCCTTCCTGGATGGCAACGGGCGGGTAGGACGGCTGCTGATCACGCTGTTGCTTTGTGCCTGGGACCTGCTGCCGCAGCCATTGCTCTACCTGAGCGCCTACTTCGAGGCCCATCGCCAGGGGTACTACGACCATCTCCTTGCCGTTAGCCAGCGTGGGGCGTGGGAGGCGTGGCTACAGTTCTTCCTGAGAGGTGTGGCGGAGCAATCGAGCGACGCCATGCTCCGCGCCGGGCGGCTTCAGACGTTGCGACAGCAGTATCGCGAGCGCTTCCAGGGAACACGTGCCACGGCGAGACTGTTGAACGTGGTAGATCTGCTCTTCGTCCGGCCGATCCTGGGCATCTCTCACGTCGCCGAGTCCCTGGGCGTCAGCTACCAGTCGGCGAGTCGCTACGTTGAGGCATTGCAAGCCGCAGGCTTGTTGCGTGAGATCAGCGGTCGGGCTCGCAACCGTATGTACCGCGCCGATGAGGTGCTGCGGGCCATCGAGGAGCCTTTGAATCCCGCCGCCGATGTCCTTTCCGGAGAACTGTGATGATGGGTGCGAACGAGCTGCCGACCCAGACTTCCGAAGTCTCAGAGACTTCGGAAGTCTGCACTTCTTGACCGCTAAACGCAGTTGAGGTATAATTGCGTCAGAGTGACTGCTCACGCTCCCGCCGGACGGCTATTTTCGGATCCGACACCAGCACAAAGGACAAGATGGCAAACCCTTGGTGTCTTGGTGCCTTTGTGGTTAGTTCTCTGGCTGCCGGGGTAAACGAGGCCATTCTACTTCGGTGCGAAAATCCGTGCTGATCCGTTTCCCATCAACTCGTCGCTTTGAGGCGAAGCTTCGCCAGGCAGTTACCCAGCTTGGTAATATACCAGCAGGAAGAACGCAGGAAGAACGTAGGAGGAAACCATGAGTGTCCAGTTGGTGATCGAGGTACGCGAAAAACAAAGTGCCCAACCGATCCTCCAGGCCATCGAATCGTACAAGGCCCGCTTGCGCGCCAGTATCGAACGTACGCGGCGTTACTTGGCTCGGTTTGAGCAGCGCTATGGCGTGGACACCGTTTACTTCTTGCAGGAGATGACCGCCGAGGACCTCGAGGGCGGAGATCTGGAATATGTAGAATGGGC
>JACNHM010000182.1 GCA_014383605.1 Chloroflexota bacterium | reverse complement strand
AAGTACCTCAAGGGCGAGGGCGAACATGCGCACTGAGTGCGTTGTGGCAGGGGGGGCGGGTCATCGAGCCCCGCTACCCCTGCCGAATTGGAAACATGATCGTTGAGAGGAGGTTTTGAGAAATGGGTAGAATCAATTGGACACAAGTGCTGGTCTTCGGAGCCGTCGTGCTGGTGGTGTTCGTCCTGGGCATCACTTTTCTGTCTTTCGTCTTCGGTGGCTGGGGGATGATGGGAGGCGGCGGCATGATGGGCGGCTGGTGCCCCTGGTGTGGGGAGACGGGGCGTTTAGGTGGCGGCGGCCTGATGGGCGGTCTCTTTGGCCTGATCTTCGGCTTGCTGGCCTTGCTGATCCCCATCGGCCTGTTGGGGCTGCTGATCGTGGGCGGTGTGTGGCTGGTGCGCAACGTGGGCAGGGCGACTGCCCCGCCGGCTCCGGCTAAAACCTGCCCAAGCTGCGGTCGGCCGACCGAGCACGACTGGCAGAACTGCCCCTACTGCGGCGAGGAGCTATGATATGAACGAGAAGAGAATGCCCTGGTGGCTCATCGTCGGAGGCGGAGCGCTGGTCGGCCTGCTTCTGGTAGCCTGCCTGGCCCTGGTACTCAGATTCACCGGGCCGAGGGTAGGCGGAAGCTACCGCTCCAACGGCGAGCAAATCTACTTCACCGCCACCAGCCAGCGAGGTACATCAATCACTTCGGATATAAGCATGGGGATGATGGGGGGCGGGATGCAGACCTGCGCGAGCTGTCACGGCCCCGATGGCCGCGGCGGGCGGGGGCGGGTGATGATGCGCGTCTTTGAGGCTCCCGACATCCGCTATGAATCGCTGATCTCTGGCGAGCACGGCGAGGGCCACGGCGAGGAAGAAGCCGTGCCCTACACCGACGAAGACATCAAGCGAGCCATCACCGAGGGAGTCGAGCCAGACGGTGAGTCGCTGGAGTGGCCCATGCCGCGCTGGACGATGAGCGACGAGGACCTGGACGACTTGTTGGAATTCCTGAAAACGCTGGACTGACCGTGGACGACAAAGCCACAATCCAGACTGAATCCCATCACGACCGCATTTTCCGTTGGTGGAAAACCCTTTCCCATACCTGCCGAACGGCGGGGATGGAGACAGATCAAACGGTGAAAGGAGGCTATGAAAATGAAAGACAAAGGACGATACATCTGGGCTGCATTGAGAATAGGAGTGGGATGGCTTCTCCTGTGGCCATTCCTGGACAAACTGTTTGGACTCGGCTTCGCTACTGCTCCAGAGGATGCGTGGATTGCGGGAGGCTCTCCAACCTTCGGGTACCTGAAGTTCGCCACATCCGGCCCATTTGCTCCTCTCTTTCAGAGTCTCGCGGGAAACCCGGTCGTAGACTGGCTCTTCATGCTGGGCCTTTTGTTCGTAGGTCTGGCATTGCTGTTAGGCATCGGGGTAAACATCGCCGGCTACTCGGGTGCTATGATGATGCTATTCTTGTGGCTCTCGCGCCTGCCTCCAGAGAATAATCCGGTCTTGGATGAGCATATTGTCTATATGATTGTCCTGATAGGCCTGGCGAGAGTTAAGGCAGGGCAATGGTTTGGCTTGGGCAAATGGTGGTCCCAACTGGTGAAGGACTATCCATTCCTACAATAAGGGTTGTTTTAGATAGGCGGCGGGGGTCTCCCTGGAGATCGCGCACCCACGACTGGCGGTGGAGGAGATCGCCGCCGCCGAGTTCGATAAGTTGTGTGATCGGCTTCAGCGTTCAGACCGATCACGAAAGGAGGTAATGTAGCAATGAAGAGACAAAGCGTGACACTGGCACTCAAAGAATACGTGGGCCCCGACTGCCCTTGCAGTCTGGAGGACCGCATCCAGGCGCTCCACGGCGTGCACGAGGCCCACATCAACCCGGTGGCCGACACGGTCCACCTGGTCTACGACGCGGACGCCGTGAGCCTGGAGCACCTCAAGCATACGTTGGCCCAACTGGGCTGCTCCTGCGAGGGGGAGGAGGAGCACACGGCCCACGCTCACATGGAGCACGAGCACCACAAGGCCGAGGGGCACGATCACCACGCCATGATGGAGGCCGACTTCCGCCGCCGCTTCTGGGTGGTACTGGCCCTCACTATCCCGGTGCTGCTGCTCTCCCCTACCATCCAGCAGTGGTTTGGCTTCTCGCTGACCCTTCGGGCTGAGCCTCAGGGCGAAGCCTTCCCAGGCTATCGCTATCTGCTCTTCGCCATGGCCACGGTCATCACTTTCTATGGCACCTGGCCCTTCTACCAGAACGCTCGCAAGGCGCTGCGGAGCGGCGTGCTGGACATGAGCGTGCTGGTGAGCATCGCCGTGTCGGCGGGCTATCTCTTCAGTGTTGGCGCCACTTTCTTGTTCACGGCGGTGGACTTTTACTGGGAGATCAGCAGTCTGGTGGCGGTGCTGCTGCTGGGCCACTGGCTGGAGATGCGGGCTGTGCGTGGCACCGCTGGTGCGCTCAAAGAGCTGACCAAGCTCATCCCACCTATGGCCAACCGCATCGCTGAAGATGGCAGCGTCGAAGAGGTGCCTACGTCGGAGGTGCAGAAAGATGACCTGCTGTTGGTGCGTCCTGGCGACAAGGTGCCCATGGATGGCCGCGTCGTCGAGGGACAGAGCAGTGTTAACGAGGCCATGATCACCGGCGAATCGAAGCCGGTGGGCAAAAAGGTCGGCGATGAGGTGATTGGCGGCACGCTCAACGGCGAGGGCGCGCTGCGCATCCGCGTGGAGAAGACTGGCGAGGAAACGGCTCTGGCCCAGATCATCAACCTGGTCAAAGAGGCGCAGGCCTCCAAGCCGCCCGTGCAGCGGCTGGCCGACCGCGCTGCTCACTGGCTGACCATCATCGCCGTCGTGGTGGCGTTGCTCACCTTCCTGTTCTGGTTCTTCGTCAGCGCACAATCGGCGGTCTTCGCCCTCACCCTGGCGGTGACGGTGCTGGTCATTGCCTGTCCCCACGCCCTGGGGCTGGCCATCCCGGTGGTGACCATCATTTCGACCTCCCTGGGCGCGCGCAACGGCATGCTCATCCGCAATGCTCAAGCCACCGAGACGGCGCGTCGCCTGGACGCCGTGATCTTCGACAAGACGGGGACGCTGACCAAAGGGGAATTTGGCGTGACCGATGTGTTGCTGTTGGCAGCTTGGGACGAGGAGACACTCCTGCGCCGCGTGGCGGCTGCGGAGGTCAACTCCGAGCACACCATCGCCCAGGGCATCGTCCGCGCCGCCCAGGAGCGAAAGCTGCCCCTGCCTCAGGCCACCGACTTCGAGGCGGTGCCCGGCAAAGGGGCGAAGGCCACCGTCGAAGGGAGTCACCTCTTCATCGGCAACCGGGCGCTGATGGAGCAGATCGGTGTGGCCGTGCCGGACGCCCCGCGCCTGGCGGCGTTGGGCCGGCAGGGGAAGACGGTGGTCTACGCGGCAGCCGATGGTCTTTTGGTAGGCGTCGTCGCCCTGGCCGACCTAGTCCGTGACGAGTCGCGGGAGGCGGTGCGGGCGCTGAAGCAGATGGGTCTCGAAGTAGTGATGCTCACTGGCGATAGCCAGGCCGTGGCTGACTACGTGGCCGCCGAGTTGGGGTTGGACACCGTCTTCGCCGAGGTGCGGCCGGAGCAGAAGGCCGACAAGGTCAAGGAGCTACAGCGCCAGGGCAAAGTGGTGGCCATGGTGGGCGACGGCATTAACGACGCTCCCGCGCTGGTGCAGGCCGACGTAGGGATTGCTATCGGTGCGGGCACCGACGTGGCGGTGGAGTCGGCGCAGGTGGTGCTGATCAAGAACGACCCCCGCGACGTGGTGCGGCTGATCCGCCTGAGCCGGGCGACGATGAGCAAAATGCGCCAGAACCTGGTCTGGGCCACTGCCTACAACGTCATCGCCATCCCGATGGCGGCGGGCCTGCTGCAACCGTTGGGTATCGTCCTGCGGCCCGAATGGGGCGCGCTGGTGATGAGCGCCAGCACTATCATCGTGGCCGTCAACGCGTTGCTACTGCGGCGGGCTTCGCTGTGACAGGTGGTGTGCATGAGAGAAACTGTACCCCTCTACGATCTCTTTAGCGCCAACTACGACCGGTTTGTCAACTGGAAGGAGCAGTTGGCGTATGAGCTTCCCTTCATCGAAACGATAAACAAACAGTAGGAGGAAAAAATGAGCATGTTCTGTTTTCAATGCCAGGAAACCGCAAAGAATCAAGGATGTACGGTGCGCGGCGTCTGTGGCAAAACAGACGACGTGGCACACCTGCAAGACCTGCTGATCTGGTTGTTAAAAGGCATGTCTTTCTACGGAGTCAAGGCTAGAGAGGTGAACGCCTCCGATCCGGAGGCGGACCTGTTCGTGGCCCAATCGCTGTTCTCCACCATCACGAACGTGAACTTTGACCCGGAGCGGTTCGTCCCGCTGGTGGAAAAAGCCCTGGCGCTGCGTGACCGCCTTAAGGTACGGTTCCTGAAGGCGTACCAGCAGGCGCACGGCCGGGCATTTTCAGAACCATTGCCGGAAATGGCGACCTGGGTTCCTGAAAAGGGAGATATGGACGAGTTTGTCCAGAAAGGCGCGACCGTTGGTGTCATGGCCGATCCCAATCTGAACGAGGACGTTCGCTCCCTGCGGCAACTGCTTACCTATGGTCTCAAGGGGCTTGCTGCCTACATGGATCACGCCTACATCCTGGGGCATCATGACGACGCGCTGTTGACCTTTTTGCAGGAAGGTTTGGTGGCTACGACGGACGAGGATGCATTAGCCGACGATCTGGTGGGCATGGTATTAAAGTGCG
>JACNHM010000605.1 GCA_014383605.1 Chloroflexota bacterium | reverse complement strand
CCAGCAGGCGCATGGTGCCGCCGTTGGCGATGAGCCGTGCCACGCCAGCGGCGGCCACAGCCAGCGCACTGCCGCTGTAGAAGCCTGTCATGCGGTCGTAGCGCACGCTGGCCGACAGGGCCGGGATGTAGAAATCGTGCAGCCGGTCGTCGGCCGGGCCGTAGGAGAGTTGGAAGTCGTGATCCCTCAATCTGTTAGCGTACATCTTGCCCCTTGCCCTGAAGCATTAATCCTCATGTTTCCACGTGCTGCTGACCATGGCCCAAGCCATCGCTATAAAAATGCGCGTGAGCTACACCGTAGTAACGACTTCAGTCGTTCCTCTGCCACGGTTGGTCCTCATGTCTCCACGGGATACTGACCAAGGCCCCAGCCATCGCTATAAAAATGCATTTGCGGTACGCCGTAGTAACGACTTCAGTCGTTCCTCCCCTCAATCCCCGTAGTCCCACGCATCTCCCATCGGGTACTTGTCCCATCGCTCGCGAAGCCACTCTTGTCCATAGGCATCTAAATAACGATGCACGCTGGACCATGGCCAATCGTAAGGACTCTCAACGTAGCCATGTTTCACCGCGTTGCAGTGGATGTAATTCAGGGCGTGATAGTAGTGACGCTCATTACGAATGTATCGGTCGCGGAATCTGTACCATACCTTGCGCTGACCGGTGAGGCCCTCTTCCAGATTCCACGCTCTAGCTGTGGTGCCATGGAGATGTTTGAGCGCCGCCGAGATGTGCTCCAGAGACTGGACACCGACCAGGAAGTGATAGTGATTGGTCAGGATAACCCAACCCCCGATCTCAGCCTCGATGTCGGTCAGTTCCGAGAGGAGTTGATCCTCGAAAGCGGTTAGCCGTGTGGGAGAAGCCATGATGTGCGCGTGTTCGTAGTTGGTGGCGGTGATACAGTACCACCCGGCCTCGCGATAGGGATGAGGTGGCGAGTGCAACGGGTAGCCACGTTGGCGACGTTCTTCGATGACGGCGGCGCGTTCCTCGGGCCTCATGCGGCGATGGTCGTAAGGCATATCTCCCTCCGAAGCAACAGCGACTGAAGTCGCTACTACGTTCTGACCTCGTAGTCGTCACTTCAGTGGCTGGGGAGCGACTGAAGTCGCTACTACGTTCCTGACCTTGTAGTCGTCACTTCAGTGGCTTGGGAGCGACAGCTATATTTCTAGCCTGAGTTGCTCCACCACCGGCTCTGGCTCCTCCTCTACCGGCACGGCCAAATCCTCGAAGAAGGCCAACCGCAACCGGTCCAGCACCTCGGCTTCGGGGCGGATGAACTGGCCCTTGACCTGCGTGCGGGGGATGGCGTTGAGCAGGGCTTGCAGGCACGCCTTGAAGGTGCTGTCGGTCAGCAGGCCGGTGCGTTTCAGGAAGGCTTCGCAGGCCAGGGGGCCGTCCTCGCCGTAGATCAGCATGGCGGCATGGGCCGCGTCCAGGAGTGTGTCGAAGACGACGGCCTCCGGGTCGGCCAAGCCCTTGCGGCGGCGCTGTACGGGCTGTTGCAGCACGACGAAGCTGCCCCTCTTGCGGATCACCCGTTTGCGCCGTACCAGGTCGGCCTCGATGTCCAGCCCCAGGGCCATGGCCAGCTTGCGCGCCTCGTCGGCGGGGAACTCCTCGGCCTTGAAGGCGTCCCAGGCCATCAGGTACCAGTCGGTGACCGGATCGAACTGGATCTCCCGCCCCAAGAGCAATCCCCGCTTGCGCAAGGCGATGACCTCCTCGCGGGCCAGGTCGAGAGCCGTTTCCGGCCGCAACGGCCTGGGCTGGCCTGTCCGCTCATCCACCTGGCTGGTCAGCACCGGCCAGCGCTCGGAGATGACGGAGAGCACGGGGCCGAAGGTGCTGATGTACAGGTCCACGCCGCCGACGCCCTGTTCGGTGAACTCGGCGGCTTTCTCCCGCGCCACCTGCCGCACCCGTGGCTGCAGATCGTCCCACCACACTTGAGCAGAGGAGCCGGGGTGCAGGGGTGCAGGGGAGACTTCCTCCTCCACACCTCCGCTCCCCCGCACCTCTGCTCCTCTGCTCCTCCGCTCCTCTGCTCTCTTGCGACAGACGAGCAGGATGGTGCTGGCGGCGGCGTTCTTTTTGGCCTGGTGCAGGGAGTGCTCCGATTCGGTGTGCACGGGCCAGGAGGCTTTGATGGTGAAGCCGGCGCCGATGAGGGCCGTGGCCAGGGTGTCCCAGGCCTCCACCTGCTTGTGGGTGAACATGACCGTCAGCACGCCGTCGTCGCGCAGGGTGCGGTGCATCTCCCGGAAGCAGGCCGCCATCTTGCGCTCGTAGTCCTGTTTGGCCAGCTCCTTCTTCCTGCGGCCCAGGTCGGCGAAACGCGCCGGGTTGGCCACGGCTTCGTCGTCCTTGTTGGTCAGGGTGTCGCGGAAGAAGTCGGGGTAGAGGTGGCCCACGCTGCGTTTGAGCCAGACGTAGAAGAAGTCGCTCAGCTCGGCGTACATGACGTTGTCGTAGTAGGGCGGGTCCACGCAGATGTGGTGGACGGAGCCGGTCTCGGCCTGGCCCAGGTCGGTGGCGGAGCCTTGCCAGATTTGCAACCGCTCGATGGGTGAGTTGCCGTCACTGCCCCATAGGGAAAGCTGAGCCGACCGGGTCAGGCCAGCCATCTCTTTGTACGAGTCAAGGATCTGCCCAACTGACCATGGAAGCAAATTGGCTGAGGCATCAAACTCGGCGTGGCTCCACACGAAGGCAAAATCATGGCGATCAAAGATGCTGCGGATGCCACGCCCAGGGTCAAACCGGCAGGCCCGGTTGTCGTAGATGGCGGCCTTGTCCATCATGATGCCCAAATACGTCTCCACCGCCGCCGCGCGCTGCTCGTCCATCTCCTGCCGCATCTCGGCGGCCACCTCCCGCAATGCCTCCAGGAAGGTGACCAGGGAGAGGAGTTGGCGGGGAGAGAAGACGTCGGTCCAGCGGTACATGCCGTAGCGGTGCGGTTCGGCGGTCTTGAGGCCCTCGGGGATGGGCTCCGACGGCACCAGCCCGGCGGCCTCCCAGCGGGGCAGGTTACCGGCCAGGGCAGCCTCGGCGCGGCGCACGGCGGCCAGGTCTTCCCCCGTCGGCGGGCGGAAGTCGAAACCGCCGCGACGTTTCACCGCCACGGCGTAGAGCATCTGGCCCATGCGGCCGGCCTGAGCCTCTCGTTTGATATAGTCGCCGTCAATGGCCTCGCCGGTCCAGGGCGAGCGCCCCACGCCCCGGCTGACCGTGCCCTCGTCGGGGTCGAACGCTTCAGAAACCCGGCTTCTCGGAGAAGCCGGGTTTCTAACGATCTCGAAACGCGGCGCGTCCCAGGCGGGGTCAGTGAGCAACCGCACAGCCACCGGCGTCTTCTTCTTGCTCAGCCACCAGTTGGGGGAGAGGGGCACCGGCTTGCCGGTCGTCGGGCAGGCCACAGTGCGCGCCCAGAGGTAGGCGGCGCCCTCGGCTCCCGGAGGCAACGGTGAGAAGTAGGGTTCCAGTCGGGGTTTAACCAACTCGTACCAACGCTTACCCCACGTGCGAATATCGTTGACCAGCGAGCGACCGAAGCGGGCCGGGTAGTCCAACGTGGCTTTGAGGATGACTGAGGCCACCGGATTGAGTTCGCCCGCCAGCACGGTGAAGCCGTAGCGCAAGGCCTCGAAGGGGATGGAGCCGCCGCCGGCCATGGGGTCCATGACCGTGATCTCACGTTGGCCCCAGGTATGTTCCAACAGGTCGAGCAGCGTTTCCAGTTCCTCGGCCGGCGGGTTGTACGTGAAGGCCCGGTCATAGTCGTAAGGGTTGGGAATGGTCTTGCTCACTTGACGAGCACGTGCCAGCAGCTTTCTGCCGGTCACCGGATCGCCCAGGATGCCCAGCAGCCGGATGAACCAGGCGCGATAGGCCTCCTCGGTGGGGAACTTGCGGCGCAGTTCCAGACTTCCGAAGTCTTGGAGACTTCGGAAGTCTGGCAGCAGGCCGGCCAGCACGGCGGCACGGCTGACCGTCAGGGGCCGCCGCGCCCACCAGACGTGCAGGAAGTACAGCGGTGGCAGGGCGCTGCTGGCGCCGCGCTCCCGCTGGCTCTCGGCGCCGATGGCCTCGAAGGGCAGCCAGGATTCGATGAGGGTGGCGGGTGGATGGGGCATGGCATGCTCCTTGGAGTCTGCCATTTAACGCTTCGGCCGCGGCTTGACCCAGACCGTCGGCGAGGGTGGTTGCCGGAGTGGAGGTTCCACACCTTCGGGGAACCAGCCGGCCATGGACGACTGGATGGTGGAGTGGCTTTTGAAGTCGTGGGTCTGGGCCATCATCTCGGCAAAGGGTTTGGGCTGTTTCATGTTCTCACGCCAGGCTCTGCGCTCCACCGTGCCGATGATCATGTAGTCGTTGCCGATGACCGACGGGTCGCGCTCGGCAAACATGGCAGCCAGAAGCTCCTCAATCTCGTCCTGGTGGGCAATCAGCAAGTCGCAGTCGGGGCAGTAGCGGCAGGTGTAGTTGAGGGCAATCAGGTGCAGGGGGTCAACGTGGATGAGCAGGGGCAACTTGCGCTGCCTCGTTTTTTGCTCGCAGTCGGGGCATTTGGAGAGGCGAGCATCAGGGTAGGGATTGAGAGCAAAGTTGTACTGCGGCTCCAGTTGGCCGAAGCGGGGTATCCGTGTTCTGGTCATGGTTTTACTCCAGTGAGACTAAGTCTCAGTAGATCCAAGTTTCCGCTCACGACGGGTCCGTGACCCGTCGCCGGGCCGGTCACGGACCTAATGTCACTAACATTTGCTCTCTAACAACCTACGCCAGTGCACTAGGGCGG
>JACNHM010000231.1 GCA_014383605.1 Chloroflexota bacterium | reverse complement strand
TCAGCGGGAACAAGGGGAAGCCGATCAACGGAAAGACAGGGGAAAATGGCTCGGAGTGCAACTCCTCGCTATCATAGGCGGTGCAACTCCTCGCCATCGTGGGCGAATCGCGGTCGCACGCTCACCCACCCGTCAGCGGAACAACGGAACAAGCGGAAAATGAGCATTCCGATCTTTCTGCTGTTCCGCTGACAGCGATGTGCTGTCTTCCACTTTTGAACGATACCTTCCTGGGCAGGGGCAAGCCCTGCCCCTACACGTCCGGTCTCCTCATTTTGCTAGTCCAGGCGGCGGCTCACGTTGAGGGCGGCCAGGGTGGAAAGGGCCAGGCCCAGCCCGGCCAGGGCCATGATGTGCGGCCAGAGCGCGTCGGCCGTGGCCGCCTTGAGCATGATGCTGCGGATCACGGTCAGGTAATGGCGCATGGGCACCAGGTTGGAGATGGCGCGCAGCAGCCAGGGCAGGTTACCCACCGGCACCAGGTAGCCGGAGAAGGTCATATCGAGCATGATCTGGACGAAGACGAAAAGCACGGCTTGTTGCTGCGTACGGGCGAACGTGGAGACCATCAGCCCCCAGGCGGTTTCGGCGATGATGAAGAGCAAGGTGAGCGCGGCCAGCAGCGGCAGTGAGCCGCGCATGGGCACCGCAAAAACAAGGGTGGCGATGGCCAGCATGAGGGCGAAGTCCAATAAGCCGACGAGCACGGGGGCCATGGCTTTGCCGATGATGATCTCCGGGCGACGCAAGGGGGCGATGATCAGTTGCTCCAGTGTGCCCACCTCCCGCTCGCGGGCCAGGCTCACGGCAGCCACGACCAGGGTCACCTGGTAGACGATGAAGCCCACCTGGGCGGGGATGGTGTAGTGGCGGGAGTTGAGGGTGGGGTTGTAGCGGATGGTGACGCGCAGGTCCACAGGTGCGGCCGGCGAAGAGGCGCCATACTCGGCGGCCAGATCACGGGCGAAGCGGGCGATGGCGCCTTCGGCTGTGCCCAGGGCGGTGATGGCGACCACGTTGTTGGTGCCGTCGGCGATGAGTTGCACCTGGGCTGGCGCGTGGGCGTCGAGCAACTGGTTGGCAAAGCCCACAGGAATGACCAGGGCCAACTCGGCCTGGCCACGATCCAGCAGACTCTGCACCTCTCGCTGATCGGCCGGCGCGCAGCAGACGGCGAGCGTCTCCGTGTTCTCCAGGGCGGCGACGAGGCGGCGGCTGAGGTGGCTGCGGTCGAGATCGAGCACGGCCAGGGGGCGCTCGCGGATGCCCTGGCTGGTGGCCTGGGCCAGCAGGGAGAGTTGCAGCACCGGCGCCAGGATGAGGAAAGCGATCAACAGGCGGTCGCGGCGGATCTGGATGAATTCCTTGCGGATCAGGTTGCGGATGCGGTGCCACATGCTTTTCAGGCCCGTTTTCGGAAGAGCAGGATGTTGAGTGCCAGCAAGGTGCTGCCCATGGCTGCCAACCACGCTGCCGCAGGCCACAATTCGGCCAGGCCAACGCCTTTGAGGAACAGGCTACGACAGATGTGGATGAAGTGGGTGGCGGGCAGGCTCAGGCCGCTGATCTGCGACCAGCGCGACGTGCGATCCACAGGCAACAGGAGGCCAGAGAGAAAGAAGCTGGGAATGAAGATGACGAGCATCATGATGACCGTAGCTGTCTGTTGGCTGGAAACGAAGTTGCCCACCAGCAATCCCAGGCCCATGCTGGCCAGGAAGAAGACGCCGCTCAGCAGGAAGAAGAGGCCCAAGCTGCCCCGAAAGGGCACGCCGAACCAGAAGACGGCTACGGCCAAGGCCAGGAGGGTGCTGACCAGGCCGCTGGCGACGTAGGCGGAGAGTTTACCCAGGAGGTATTCAGCGCCGCGCACGGGAGTAGTGATCAGGCTTTCGAAGGAGCCAGACTCCTTCTCCCGGCTCAAGGCCAGGGCCAGGGCCAGGGCGGGCATCTGCAGCACGACGGCCATGAGGCCGGGCACCATGCTGGTCAGGGACTTGAGCGTGGGGTTGTACCAGGCGCGGCTGCGTACCTCCAGCAGCGGGGTGGCGGGAAGGCCGGCGGTCTGCACGGGCACAGCGGCAGCGAAGGCGGCGGTGCGCGCTTCCAGGTAGCCCGTGTTCTGCCGGGCCTCGACGGTATCCATGCCCTCCACGATGATCTGGAGCTGAGCCGGGCGGCCGCGGCGAATGTCAGTATCGAAGCCGGGCGGGATGACCAGAGCGGCCTCCACGTCGCCGCGCAGGAGCAGGGCGTCTACGTCGGCGAAGCTGGACACGTAGCTGTGCACCCAGAAGTCGCCATCGGCGGTGAGGTGGCTGAGCAATTGGCGGGAGAGGGAGGTCTTGTCCATGTCCAGCACGGCCAGGGCCGCCTGTTCGACGTCGAAGGAGAAGACGTAGGAGAAGGTCAAGCCCAGCAGGGCCGGGGCAATGGTGACCAGGAAAAGGATGCGCGGATCGCGGATGATGTGGCGCAACTCTTTGCGGGCAATGGCCAGGGTTCGGCGCAGGGACATGGTTTCGTCCAGATCCTTACCAGCAGGGGTTCATCCAGGCATCCAGATGGCCTCGTTTTCTCATGGAGCTGAAGCCAAGCTGGTTGCTCCGCCGGCAGAAGGTCATGGCCGGCCTGTTGTACTCGACGTGGAAGACGGCCTTGCCGGCGTCAATGAACGGCAGCAACTCGTTGCACTCGTGGTACCGATAGCATTGTTCGTTCAGCGCCCAGTCGAAGTAGGGCTCCAGGTCAACGATCTGGCCAAGGTCGTTCTTCAGACCCACCGACAGGCCACGCCGGTGCGCAGCGTTAGCCAGGAAGACGTTGTAGGCGATCTGGTCGTCGTAGCTGAGGCGGAAGCCGGTGTCGTTGTCGTAGCCGTCCACGTTATCCGGGTCAACCCCATCGAAGCCCTTCTGGACGGCCAGGTCCATCCGGGCCTCCATGATCGGGCCGAGGACGTCCAGTTGACGGATGTCCAACCACTTCTCGCCGGGCCAGCCAGCCAGGTCGTTTCCCTGAACCGACGCGGGGAACTGGTCGGCGTCAGGTCGCCATGCCTCTCAGGAGCCGGCGCTGAAGTAGGCGATGACCACGCGGCCCTGGGCGTGCAGCGAGGCCACGACGTCGGCATCGTTGTCAAACAGGTCAACGTCGTACATGACCACGTCGTACGACGGGTCCACCGGCAGGTCGCTCAACTGCAACTGCCAGGGGGTGATCCCCGCTGGCTGCCAGACCTCCGTCGCTCTGGCGGTCGAGGTTGTCGGGGAGACGTGGGACGCCCCGCCGCCGGCAGTGACGGCCAGGTAGGACAGCAGCAAAACGATCGTCAGGGTGGCAAATGCGGTTTTCACGGTCGTCGGTTCTCGGCGATGATGCGCACGATGGCGGCGAAGTCGGCAGCGCGGCGGCCCTTGCGCGTGGCGCCCAGGCCATCCACGTCGGGATGGGCCAGCAGGGCGGCGGCGTGTTGCGGCGTGACGCTGCCGCCGGTGATGATGCGCATGGCCTCGGCCACGGCCTGGCCGTATGTGGCCGCCAGCCAGCGGCGGATGAAGCCACACCCTGCCCCCACCTGTTCGGGCGACGCCGGCTCGGCCACGCCGATGCTCCATTCCGGCTCGAAGACAAAGGCCATGCCCGCCACCTGCGTGGCGTCGCAGCCGGCCAGGATGTGGGAGAGCTGCGCGGCCAACGCGGGCTGAAAGCGGTCGGCTTCGCCGCTGGACTGGCCCACGAGCAGGAGGGGGCGCAGCCCGGCGGCCAGCGCGGCCTGCAGCTTGCGCTGCACCAGATCGTCGTCCTCGCCGCGGTGGCGCCGCCGCTCCCAGTGGCCCAGCATGACCCAGCGGCAGCCCACGTCGGCCAGCAGGGGGGCGGAGATCTCGCCGGTGTAGGCGGGATCGCTGGCCCAGTGCACATCCTGCGCGCCCAGGCTGATGGGTGCGGACATATCCTCCAGCGCCTGAGCCAGAGGGTAGAGCGCGGTGTAGGGCGGGCAGATGACGACGTCCACGGCATTGCCCAGGTCGGCAATGGCCGCCTGCAACGCCCGCAGGAAGGCCAGGCCCTCGGCGATGGTCACGGACATCTTCCAGTTGGCCAGAGCGAATGGCTTGCGCATGGCAGACCTCCTCCTACACCCACGCGCTGAGAGCGAAATAGACGCCGAACCCGGCCAGCGTCAGGCCGCAAGCGGTGAAGACGATGCGGTGCACCAGCGGCGTCCACAACCGCCGGCTGCGGTAGGTCACGAAAGAAACCAGCGTGTCCCAGCCCAGATCGCACAGCCAGTGGATCACGGCGAGGAGCAGGAAGCCGGCCAGGCCGAAGGCCAGCGAGCGGGAGATGAGCAGCGCCCCCACCGTCGCCCACCACAGGAAGAAGTAAGGGTTGGCGGCCGTGGTGGTCACGCCGGCGGCGACAGGGCCCAGGCGCGCCTGGGGATTGGCGGCCGCTGTCTGCTCCTGGCGGCTGCGAATCATCCCGTAGCCCATCCACAGCAGCATCAGCCCGCCGACGATGCCGATGGCCGCCTGCACCGCCTGCCGCTCCAGGAAACCGGCGAAGCCGTAGTAGACCAGAAACATCAACGGGAACTCGATGAGCCCATGGCCGACGGCTACCAGCGCGCCGGCGTAGGGCGAGCGGCGCCCCCTGGCCACGGTGACGGCGAACACCGGCCCCGGCATCATCACGCCGGATAGGGAGATAAAGGCTACGCTGAGCAGGAATCCAGGCAGAGGCATCATGGTCTTCACCTGCCCCATATTCTAGCAGCATTTCGTCGGTTTGGCAACAGGGCGAGGTGCGAGTG
>JACNHM010000603.1 GCA_014383605.1 Chloroflexota bacterium | reverse complement strand
GACCGTCGCCATTGGAGCCGACCACGGCGGGTACGAGTTGAAAGAAGCACTGAAAGGCTATCTGAACGAGCTGGGCTACGCCGTCATAGACTGCGGAACCGACAGCACCGCTGCAGTAGATTACCCTGACTTTGCTTTTGCCGTGGCGCGCCTGGTGGCCCAAGGCCGCGCCTGGCGTGGCATTGTCGTGGACGGCGCAGGCATCGGCTCGTGCATGGCCGCCAACAAGGTGCCTGGCGTGCGCGCGGCCATGTGTTACGATCAAGCCACCGCCGTCAACAGCCGCGAGCACAACGATGCTAACGTGCTGACGCTGGGCGCTGGTCTCATTGGTCCCAACCTGGCCCGACAGATCGTCAAGAGCTGGCTGGAGACACCTGCCGGTGGAGAACGTCACACGCGGCGAGTGAATAAGATCATGGACATTGAGCGCCGGTTCTTGAAAGACCGCGCCGCGGGATAGCTAGCCGATGAAACTAGACGAAGCCACCCTGGAGCGCATGATCGAGCACATCACCCGTCAGGTTCTGCTCTTGATACAGGAGGAGACCGCAGCAGGGCCTGACGGTGCCGCCCCATCTATTTCAGCCCACAACTACGTGGAGCGAGTGCAGCCGGTCGTCAACGCTGGGGCCGATCGCATCGCCAGCACGTTGGGCATCATGCCCACTGACGGCACGATGGCCCACATGATCGACCACACGGTGCTCAAACCCGATGCCACACAGGACCAGATCGCGCAACTGTGCTACGAGGCGCGCAAGTACGGCTTCGCTTCCGTGTGCATCAATCCCGCCAACGTGAAACTGTGCGCCCAACTCCTCAAGGGCAGTGGCGTTCCCGTCTGCACTGTCGTCGGCTTCCCCCTGGGGGCCACCTCCACCGAGGCCAAGGTCTTTGAGACCCAACAGGCCATTCGCGACGGCGCCAGCGAGGTGGACATGGTGATCAACGTCGGGGCGCTGAAATCCCGGGATTACGAATTGGTGGAGCGTGACATCGCTTCCGTCGCCCGAGCCTGCCACGCCAGCAACGCGATCCTCAAAGTGATCATCGAGGCCGCGCTGCTGACCGACGAGGAAAAAGTGGTGGCTTGTCAACTGTCCATGGTGGCCGGCGCCGACTTTGTCAAAACGTCCACCGGATTCGGGCCGGGTGGTGCTACCCTGGAGGACGTTGCCCTGATGCGGCGCGTGGTCGGCCCCACGATGGGCATCAAAGCGGCGGGTGGTATCCGCACCTACGAGGACGCGCAGAAGATGATCGCGGCGGGGGCCACTCGGATCGGCGCCAGTGCCAGCGTCAGGATCATGCAAGAAGCTGGAAAATGACTTCATTTCACGAAGGAGAACGGGCATGACTGTGCAGTTGCGTACTTATGTCTTCTTGGATAGCCTGCAACCGCAGCACGCCGGGTTCTTGGGCACAGTGGCGAGCGGCTTTTTGCCCCTGCCCCATGACACCTCGCTGTGGGTAGAGATCTCACCCGGCATCGAGATCAACCGCATCACCGACATCGCGCTAAAATCTACCCGCGTCCGCCCAGCCATGCAGATCGTGGAGCGGCTGTTCGGCCTGCTAGAGGTGCACCACCAGGATCAGGCTGAGGTGCGGGCGGCCGGAGCGGCCATCCTGGAGGCGCTGGGCCTGCAGGAAACGGATCGCATCAAGCCCCGGGTCATCTCCAGCCAGATCATCCGCCACGTGGACGCCCACCAGGTGCAGCTCATCAACCGCATGCGCCACGGGCACATGCTGCTGGCCGGGCAGACGCTGTACGTGCTGGAGGTAGAGCCAGCCGGCTATGCCGCGCTGGCGGCCAACGAGGCGGAGAAAGCCGCCCACATCAACATTCTGGAGGTGCGTGCCTTCGGCAGCTTTGGGCGCGTTTACCTGGGCGGCGAAGAACGTGACATCATGGCCGGCTACGGCGCGGCCGTCGCCGCCATTGAGGGTGTCAGCGGGCGCGAGATGGAGACACAGCGCCGCGACTAGTTGGTGGAGCGCTAGATTGCGAAACTGGTAGACTGATAAACTGGGAAACTAACCGGCCAATCCACCAATCTACCAACCTACCAATTTACCAATTTACCAGTTTCCCAATCTACCAGTTTATCAAATCAGGAGGATACCATGACTGATGCATTGGGCATGATCGAAACCAGAAGCTTTCCGGCGATGGTCGAGGCGGCCGACGCCATGGTCAAGGCAGCCAAGGTCGAGTTGGTGAGCTACGAGAAGACCGGTGGCGGCCAGGTGACGGCCATCGTGCGCGGCGACGTGGCCGCCGTCAAGGCGGCTGTCGAGGCTGGCGCACGTGGGGCCGAGAGAGTCGGCGAAGTCGTCGCCATCCACATCATCCCGCGGCCGCACGTCAACGTGGATCGCACACTGCCCCTGGGTCGCCCACCCGCCGAGCATGACTGAAACGTAAGACGTGAAGCGTAATTACGCTTTACGTTTTACGTTTCACGCCTTACGTTTTGCGTTTACGGAGTCCGTCATGTTACTAGGAAAAGTCGTGGGCACGCTGGTCGCCACGCGCAAGGAGACCACCCTGGAAGGGCTCAAGTTCCTGGTGCTCAAACAGCTCGACATTGAGGGCCAGGAGACAGAGGCCTACCGCGTGGCGGCGGATGCCGTTGGCGCGGGGCTGGGCGAGGTGGTGCTCTACGCTACCGGCAGCGCTGCTCGCCAGACAAAGTTGACAGACAGGCGTCCCTGCGATGCCGTCATCATGGCCATTGTGGACACAGTGGAGGTGGACGGCATCGTGACCTACGACAAGGCGCAGGCTGAGTGACGATGGACGATGCCCGCATCCAGGCCATTGTCCAGAACGTGATGGCCGAGCTGCGTCAGGGAGAACGGGTGCGCCACGGCCCTGCGGTGGAGCCGCAGGACAGCACGCGGCCTCCCCCGCCTGCGCCAACGCTGCGCCACGGCGACAATCTGTTTCCCGACGTGGACAGCGCTGTGGCCGCCGCGCGCCGCGCCACCCTGGAACTGGGCCAGATGCCGCTGGCGGTGCGCGAGCAGATGATCGCCCACATCCGGCGTCTGATGCGCGAGAACGCGCAGCTCCTGGCCCACGAGGCCTGGCAAGAGACGGGCATGGGCCGCTACGAGGACAAGATCGAGAAGAATCTGCTCAACGCCAACAAGGTGCCCGGAACCGAGATCCTGGCCCCGGTTGCCTGGAGCGGCGACGACGGCCTGACGCTGGTCGAGTATGCGCCCTACGGCGTGATCGGCGCCATCATCCCCAGCACCAACCCCACATCCACCGTCATCTGCAACAGCATCGGGATGGTGGCGGCGGGCAACGCCGTCGTCTTCAATGCCCACCCCGGCGCACGGGTCTGCTCCAACCACGCCGTGCAGTTGGTCAACGAGGCCATCGTGGAGGCCGGCGGGCCGGCCAACCTGGTCTGCGCTGTGGCCGAACCGACCATCGAGACCGCCCAGCAGATCATGCGCCACCCCGACGTGCAATTGCTGGCCGTCACCGGCGGCGCAGCGGTGGTGCGGGAAGCGATGCAGAGCGGCAAGCGGGCCGTCTGCGCCGGGCCCGGCAATCCACCCGTCGTGGTGGACGAGACGGCCGATCTGGAACAAGCCGGACGCGACATCGTGCGCGGCGCATCCTTCGACAACAACATCATATGCATTGACGAGAAAGAGATCTTCGCCGTCGCCGCCATTGCCGACGAGCTGAAGCGTGTCATGGGCAATCACGGAGCCTACGAGATCAACTCCTGGCAGTTCAACCGGCTGATGAAATCCATCTTCACCCAGGTTCCGCCTGCCGGGCAGCACGGCACGATGAACAAAGCCTTCATCGGCAAGAACGCCAACGTGTTGCTCAAGGAGATCGGCGTAAACGTCGGGGATGAGGTTCGCCTGGTGCTGGTGGAGGTGGAGCGAGACCATCCCCTGGTGCTGTCGGAGCAGATGATGCCGATCATCCCCCTGGTGCGCGTGCGCGACGCCGACGAGGGCATTGACCTGGCGAAGATAGCTGAGCACGGCTTCCGGCACACGGCGGTGATGCACTCCAAGAACCTGGATCACCTGAGCCGCATGGCGCGGGAGATGGATTGCAGCATTTTTGTCAAGAACGGGCCGTCCTCGGCCGGCGTCGGCTACGGCGGCGAGGGCTTCTGCTCGTTTACCATCGCCAGCCCCACCGGCGAGGGCATCACCAACCCGCTCAGCTTCAGCCGCATCCGGCGCTGCGTGCTGAAGGATTCATTCCGGATCGTCTAACTTCCAATTTCCAATCTCTAACTCCCATGATTGAACCAGCCCTGGCACTGCTTGAATTCAGCAGCATCGCCGCCGGCATCGAAGCCGCCGACGCCATGGTCAAGCGCGCCCCCATTGCTGTGATCAAGGCGGGCACGGTGCAGCCCGGCAAGTACCTGGTGCTGATCGGCGGCGAAGTGGCTGACGTGGAGGAATCACTGGTGGCCGGGCGCGAAGTGGGCGGCGCGGCCGCCGTGGACTTCGTCTACCTGCCGCAGGTGCATCCAGAAGTGGTGGAGGCCATCGGCGGGGGCCGGGTGCCAGAGGTAACAGACGCCCTGGGCATCGTCGAAACGACCACAGTTGCCGCCGCCATCCACGCCGCCGACGCCGGCATCAAGGGCGCCGAGGTGCGGCTGGTCGAGGTGCGGCTGGCCGACGGGCTGGGGGGCAAGGGCATCGTGCTCTTTTCGGGGCTGGTCGCCGATGTGCAGGCCGCCGTCGCCATTGGTGTGGGCGTGCTGGAACGGCCCGATCTGTTGGTGCGGCAGGTCGTCATCCCGCAACTCCACCC
>JACNHM010000602.1 GCA_014383605.1 Chloroflexota bacterium | reverse complement strand
GCCAACAGCAGGACGTCAACCTCGTACAGCGGTTGTTCGCCAAGACCGTTGGGCCACCAGAGTCGCGGTTGGACGATGGGCACTTGTACGGTCTGTGGACCATCGGTGATCTGAGCGTGCGCCTCCCAGACGGGGCCATCTGGCGCAGTGACCTGGACTATCGCTGCCAGCGGGACATCCTGCCAGCGCTCGACGGTCAGCGTTGCCTCAATCGTCACCTGGCCTTCCTCGTGATGCTGGCGCAGGTGGACGTCGTCCAGGCGCGCGACGCTGCGTCCTTCGAGGCGGATCAACTTCCATACGCCGATGGGCGGCAACTGCGGCCCCCAGTCCCAACCGAACTGGCAGCCCGCTTTGCGCAAGTATGGCCCACCGGGGATGGCCTGCGTAACACCGTGCATCGGGCGCTCGGCTTGTTTGGCGGTGATGTACTGCACGGGCGAACGAAAGAGAATAACCAATTCGTCCTCGCCCTCACGGCGTAGCAGTGGCTTGACGTCCCAGCGGTATTGCCGGAACATGTTGTCGGTCTTGCCCACGAGTTGTCCGTTGAGCGTGACCTGGGCCAGAGTATCCAGCCCGTCGCACACCAGGAAGATACGTTCTTCGGCCAGCAGGTCGGCGTCCACGGCGAAGGTGCGCCGGTACTCCCAGTCGCTTTCGGCGATCCACTGGACGCGCTTTTCGTTGTCGGCCACGAACGGGTCCGGGATGCGCCCGGCGGCCAACAGGTCGGTGTGAACGCCGCCGGGAATCTGGGCGGGAAGCCACTCTTTAGAATCGGCCCGGCGGAACTGCCAATCACCGGTTAAGAATTGAATGTGCACGGTTCGTTTTCCTCCCATTGGGGTGATTTAAGATTTGTTGATTTGAGATTGACGGATTTACCATCGTCAGCGCAAAAGCACAAACAGTCAACTGGCCAGTGCTTTTTCCCTCTCCTCACGATGTTTCGCGCAGTTTTCAAATCTCCAAATCTTAAATCCGTAAATCTTAAATTCCCCCAAGGAGGTAAAGACAAAATGAAACTGCTCATCCGCTGGGTTATCGCCAGTCTGGCGCTCTTCGTGGCCGTCTGGCTCGTGCCGGGTATCCGCGTGGAGGGGAACGCCTGGATCGTCTACGCGGTGATGGCTGTCATCCTGGGGTTGGTCAACGCCGTCGTGCGTCCGCTCCTGAAACTGTTGACCTGCCCGCTAATCATCCTGACGCTGGGTCTGTTTACCCTGGTCATCAATGGCGTCACGCTGTGGCTGGCCTCAGTCATCGCTCGCAACTGGTTCCACGTTGGCTTTTACGTGGACGGCTTCTGCGCCGCTTTCCTGGGCGCGCTCATCGTCAGCGTGGTCACCGTCATCCTCTCGGCGCTGGTCAAGGAAGACGAGTAGATTTGCGTGAGGACACACGACAATGACTGACAATCACAAACTGCGGCGGCAAAATGGCATAGTCGCGGGTGTCTGCGGCGGCCTGGGGACTTTTTTCGGCATCAGCCCGTGGTGGTTCCGCTTGATTTTTCTGATCCTGTTGATCCCAGGCGGCCTGCCGGGCATCTTGCCCTACGTGATCCTCTGGATCGTCGTGCCCCGGAGACGGTGAGAACAAGCGTTCGTTAATCGAGGTCTGCCGCGCTGAAACTGTCCGGCAGCAACTCTGCCACCGTCGTCTCGCGGTAGGCGCTCGTGGCATCGGCGATCAGCACCACAATGTCCTGGCCGAACTCGCGCAGCGTCTGGCGGCAGGAGCCACAGGGAGCGCCGCCGTTTTCCGTCACCACGGCCAGCGCCGCAAATTCCCGCTCCCCCTCGGAGACCGCTTTCACGACCGCCACGCGCTCGGCGCAGGTGCACAGGGGATAGACGGCGTTCTCCACGTTGCAGCCGGTGTAGACGCGCCCCGACTTTCCCAGCAGCGCCGCCCCCACGCGATAGCCAGAGTACGGCGCATAAGCCCGCTCCCGCGCCTCCATCGCCCGGGCCACTAACTCATCCCGCGACCACATCTCCATCCCCCCGCTTCTCATTGCCTATCTCCGTGTTTCCCTGTCTCCGTGTCTCCTTGTCTCCCTGTCTGGTATAAACACGAGAGCAACCATGGGGTATAATATACCCCAAATCCAATCCACAAAGGAGGTACTCTCGTGTCGTCTCAAAGTATAAACCCGGAAGAACGTTTGCGCCACCTGGAAGGCCACTACGCCGACCGCGTCACTGCCTTCCGCCAGCGTCTGGCCCACGTGGGCCTCGACCGCGTGCTGATCACCCTCCTGGACATCGGCAAGAATGTCCACTGGGCCACCGCCTGGACCGCATCCAGCATAGAACTGGTGCGCCCTCACCGTCTCCCCGCGACCCAGACCGGCCTCACTCAGTTCATCCACATGACCGATGGCCTGATCGCCGAGCACGACCCCCTGTTGGTGCTCCTCGGCCACGAGCCCTCCGGCGTCTACCACGAGCCCTGGGCGCGGGCCTTGATGGACTACTACGGCCCTCACATCGACGGCCAGGCCCAGCCAGTCTTCGACTACCGCTTCTTCAACCCCTACCAGGTCAAACTGGCCCGTCTACAGACCCACCTGCGCCATCGCAAGACTGATCCCCGCGACCTGGCTGCTATGCTCGATCTGATGCTGCGCGGCCTCGGCCAGCCCGCCTTCCTCCCCACCGGCACCGAACTCCTCATCCGTCAGGAGATCGGCTTCATCCGCGCCCAGTCCCGCCTCCTCGGCCACCTGGACCGCCAACTCCGCCAGCAACTCGACCGCCTCTGGCCCGGCGCCGTCGTCAACCTCAAGCAGTTCAGCAAGGCTCATCCCGGCCTGCCGAAACCCACCCCCATCATCCAGACCCGCCCCCTCCAGCGCGACCGCATCCGCGTGCTCCTGACTCACTGCCCCAACCCTCACGACCTGATCACTATGTCTGACCAGCGCATCCTCGACCTCTACCGGGAACACGCGGGCCGCGCCGGACCCGCTTTGCTGAACATCCTGCACACCTGGGCCGACGATGCCGTCCTGCTCCCATCCGACGTCTCCTCCTCCCTCGCCGAGCAACTCCAGCGCCTCTTCCTCCAGTACGTCGCCGCCGAGACGCTCATTGAGGAGGGCCGCGGCCGTCTCGTGCCCCTCATTCCCGATACGCCTGCCCGCCACCTCCCCGCCATCCCCGGCCTGGGAGATATGGACGCCGCCGCTTATCTCGCCGGTGTGGGCTCCATCGACCGCTTCCATCGCGCCGCCGAGGTCTGGGCCTTTGCCGGCTTCGACCCCATCGCCGACGGCTCCGGCGACAAGCCCGACCGCGTCGGCAAGATCTCCAAGCACGGCGACCCCGGCTTCCGCGACGCCCTCTACCAGATGGGCTACCGCACCGCCCAGAACTATGCCCCCGTCTCTATCACCTTTCTCGACGCCTTCGACCGGGGCCAGTGCGAGGTGGAAGCCACCATCCACGCCGCCCACCGCGTCAACCGTATCTGCTTCCACCTGATGCAGAACGACGAGCCCTTCGAGAGCCAGTCCACGCCCAAACTGGAGGCGGAGAAGGCCCGCCGCTGGAGGGTGTTCAAGGCCGAGAAGAAAAAACGCGGCAGCAGGCGCAGACGCGGCAAGCGCCGCTGAAGATCGGCGGCGATGACGACACAAACACGGCCACCTGGCCCGGCTCGCGGCGCTCCCCCGGACGCTCCCGTGACGAGCGCGGGCGACGCTGTCCGTTTTCTCTGGTGCTCCGACGCCGTATGTAAAGCATGGTTGAGGCCCACCCGATCTCGTGTCACATCTCCGAGATTGTCCCATCTGGACACGAACCGCTGCCCGTTGTACGCCGCAGTAGATGTTGGTGCTCGACGCCGTATCTCACATCTCCGTGGTTGGTGGGGCAGCCATAGCGGGGGCTCGTCAGTCTGGTCGTAGCATCCACCGGATCGTGCCGCCGCCGGGCCGGGTGTGACCGTCATCACGTTATGTCAACTGAAGCTCTCTCGACCTTCAGGCCTTGCTCCTTGCTTGTCTCCCGCCGACTTGACAAATTTAGAAGATGCTCCTATCACTCAAGACGGTACTGCACGGGCAAAAGTTCCCCGTGCGTGCGGAGGTAATCGCGCAGTTTGCCCCGCGCCCGCGCCAGGCGCGATCTCACTGTCCCCAGCGGTGCGTTCGTCGCCTCGGCGATCTCCTGGTAACTCAGCCCCTGCACGTCGGAGAGCACCAACGTGATACGCTGGTCGGGGGGCAGCGTCTCGATGCCGGCCTGGAGCAGGCGGGCCATCTCCTGTCGCTCGGCGTACCCCTCCGGCCCCTCGCGTCCATTGATCAGCGCCGGGTTGGCATCCTCGTCTACGTCGCCGAAATCCTCGAACGACGTGGCCGGGCGGCGCTTGCGGCGGCGCAATTCGTCGTAGCAGCAGTTGGCGACGATGCGCATCATGTAGGACTTGAAGGAGCCGCCACGGAAGCGGGCCAGGCTTTGGTAGGCGGAGATGAAGGCTTCCTGGGTGGCGTCGGCAGCCGAGGCGGGGTCGCCCATGATGCGATAGGCGAGGTTGTAGACTTGGCACTGGTAGGTCAGCACCAATTCGTTAAAGGCATCAACCTTGCCTCGCTGGGCGGCGGCGATCAGGGTTGCTTCGTCCATTCGTCAATCTCCGGCAGCCCGAAGCCAATCACGTTCGCCAGGCTGACGGCCTCCAGCCACGTCCCGGCGATAGCTCTTGCGTCCTCGACGTTGAGAATCCCGTAACCGGCTCGTCCTCGAACTTGGCCCGGCCCAGAAAGTAGCCGGTCAGGCCGGCGAAACTGGCCTGGGCCAGCGCGGGGACGACGATGCGGATGACGCCGG
>JACNHM010000317.1:1989-4848 GCA_014383605.1 Chloroflexota bacterium | reverse complement strand
GCTGTTCGAATAGAGCGTCACGCCAATAATCGTGCCGAAGAAGATCAGGCTGAGAATGATCGTCTGGACGGGGGGAATGCTGACGGGGCCTACCGCTGCCTGGATGTCCGGAGGGTAGTCGTGCACCCACATCAGGGGGTTGGCGCGCAGCGATCCGTAGAGGATTATCGAAAGCAGAACGTTGAGGATGGTGCCGTCAATGAGGCCTCGCTTCAGAGATAGCTGGTTCTTCATTATCAACACTCCTTGGTTAGTGAAAAGCAGCCTCACCACACGCCCGGCAGCAAGCGGTAGCGCACGCGCTGGGCGTACTGGCGGTAGCCGCCGAGTTCATCCTGCAGCGTCTTGTCTTCCAACGCTGTGCGGACGACGTAGAGCAATGCGGACAGCCCGGCCGGGATGAGCGCCCACAACGAGCCGAGCATCAGCGGTGTGGCCGTCCCGAACATCATTGCTGCGACGTAACCTGGGTGGCGCACGACCCGATAAGGGCCGCCGGTGGCTACGCTATGATCGCGGTCGTCCTGGATGCGAACGATCGTGGAGAAGAACTCATTGGAGGCCATGGCCCAGGTGACCAGGGCGAAGCCGAGCACCACGACGACCAGGGCCGCAATCTGCAGCGCCGGCGGCAGCGCTGCCGTCCAGCCAAAGCGCACGTCCAGCCCGGCCACGAGCCAGGTGGTCAGCGGCAGCAACGAGGCGGCGAGGGTGGTGAGCACGATGTCCCAGGTTTTGCTGCCCTTCTGGATCGCCGCCCGCTCGGCGATCAAGCCAGGGCTTCTCGGTATCAGGAGCAGCGCCACCACGGTGTCCCAGGTCACATAGACGCCGAACAGGAGCCACCCCATCACCCAGTCGAGCCGGCCCGCAGAGAGGAAGAGGATCAGGGCCATGACCAGCTTGGCGACCAGGCCCTTGATCAGGTATTTGCGAACCCCGGCTCTTACGTCAGCATTGGCGTTCATGTCATCATCTCCGGGCAGAGTCAGTAGGAGCGCAAGGCTCTGCGCTCTCTCCGTTCTGGCGGCAGTCGGCGCAATAGCCCAGCAAGCTCAGCCGGACGTCGGTGATCTCGAAACCGTGTTTGCCGCTCAGACTGTGCCACAACTCCTGGCTGAAGGGACAATCGAACTCGATGACCTGGCCACAAGCCTGGCAGATGAGGTGGTGGTGGCCTTTTTCTGCCCGCAGCTCGTAGTGATGGTGGCCCTCGCCCAGGTGCAACTCCTCGATCACGCCGGCCTCTTTGAGCACGCCGATGGTGCGGTAGACGGTGGACAGGCTCAGATGGGGCGCTTTTTGCCGGGCGCGGCGATAGATCTCGTCGGCGTCCAGGTGGCCGCCACCCTCGCGGATCGTCTCCAGGATGAGCACTCGCTGAGGCGTCACCCGTTTCCCGGCCTGGCGTAGAATCCTTCTGATAGACTCGTCCACGATTTTCCCCCCTCTCGTCTATCAGCCCGCCCAGTGGTCTCTCCCAGCATCTTGCATCTTGTTTCTTGCCTCTGGCATCTTTCGACCGCCCTTCTCTGTCAAGGTCCAGACGCGGCCCGAGCCGCCGATGGCACAGGCCTTAGCCAGGGAACATCCCTCACACCGTCCACCGCAACTCCCGCTCGCCACCGCAAGGTACCCCAATCGAACCAGGTCCTCGATCATCAGCTCCACCAACGGTGCGCTGACTTCCAGCTCGCGAGCCAACTCCGCCACCGTGTGCGTTCCTCCCCCCTGCAACCTCTCCAACAACTGCTTCAACACTCTCATCCTCCCTCAAGTCGCTTCCCACATCGTGCCTCTTGCATCTTGCCTCTTGCATCCTGCCTCTTGCCTCCTGCATCTCAGAACAGCCCTGCTACCCGATAGACCAGCATACCCATCAGCAGCGACATGGCCAGCAGGAGAGCGACGTTGAACAGTGTCCAGCGCCAGGAGCCCGTTTCCTGCCGGATGACCCCCACGACGGCCACGCAGGGAATGAAAAGCATCTGCACGGCCAGGAAGGCCAGCCCCGCGGGTGCGGTGAAGCTGCCAGCCATCAACTCGGCCAACCCCGCCTCACCGTTGGCGCCGAAAAGCACACCCAGCGTGGCGATGGAATTCTCCTTGGCCACGAAGCTGGCCAGCAGAGCGACCATCAGCCGCCAGTCGAACCCCATCAGCCGCCCCACCGGCTCTAGAAAGTGACCGAGGCGAGCCAGGAAACTGCTTTCGACGTCGCCGCCCGGCAGCACCGAGAGAGCCCATACCACCATGGAGATAACCAGGATGACCGTCCCCGCCTTTTTGAGAAAAGCTATGCCGTGTTGCCAGACCGTCAGCCCGATGGTGCGTCCGTTGGGCGCATGGTACAGTGGGAGTTCCATGATGAAGGCAGCCCGCTCGCCCTTGAAAACCGTGCGGTTGAGCACGACGCCGGCCAGTGCCAGCACGATGAGGTTCAGCATGACCAGGCCCCAGGAGACCAGGGCGGCCGTTCGGCCGAAGAAGGCCGGTGCCAGGAAGGCCACGACGGTCATCCGCGCCGCGCAGGGGATCAGCGGCGCCAGCATGATGGTCAGCAGGCGCGCCCGCCGCGACTCGATGACCCGTGTGCCCATCACCGAGGGCACGTTGCAGCCGAAGCCGAGAAAAAGCGGCAGGAAGGACTTGCCGTGCAGCCCCATCAGGTGCATGAAGCGGTCCATCACGTAGGCGGCGCGAGCCATGTAGCCCGTGTCCTCCAGCAAGGCCAGGATGGCGAAGAAGATGACCAGGATGGGCAGGAAGGTGACCACCGTGCCCACGCCGCCGAGGGCCCCATCTATCACCAGCCCCTGCAGCCACGGCGGCGCGTTGGCCAGCAGATTGCTCATCAGG
>JACNHM010000317.1:0-1552 GCA_014383605.1 Chloroflexota bacterium | reverse complement strand
GGCCAGCGATGAGCGCTTCGATCTCCTTCAGCACCTGTTGGTGGTCGGAGCGGATCTCGGGCCGCTTGGGCGCGTACTCGACGGTGTTGTGCACCACCTCGTCAATCGCTGTCACCAGCTCACGCGTGCCGACGTTTTTGGTGGCGATCATGGGCACCACCTTGACCCCCAGCGCGGCCTCCAGCACCTCCGGCTCGATCTGGTATCCTTCCTGCTCGGCAACATCCATCATGTTGAGGGCCACGATCACCGGAGTGGGAAGGGGCAGCAGTTCGGCCACGAGATACAGGTTGCGCTCCAGCGTCGCCGCGTCCAGCAGCACGATGACCACGTCGGGGCGCTCCTTGATGATAAAGTCGCGGGCGATGATCTCCTCCATGGAATTAGCGGTCAGGCTGTAGGTACCCGGCAGGTCCACCAACCGATAGGTGGTGCCATTGTGAGTGAAGCGGCCGACTTTCTGCTCGATCGTCTTGCCTGGCCAGTTACCCACGTGCTGGTTCATGCCCGTCAGCAAGTTGAAGATGGTGGACTTGCCCACGTTGGGCTGCCCGGCCAGGGCGACGGTATAGGTCTTCTCAGTCATTGCTCACTCTCCGCACCCGTACTTTACCGGCCTCACCCCGGCCCAGGGCCACGCGGGCACCGCGAACCAGGACGATGAGCGGCCCGCGGCCAAAGTTCTGCACCATGGTCACCTCCGCTCCTGGCGTGAAGCCCAGGGTGGCCATGCGGCTCAGCAAGCCGCGGCCACCGCTCAAGTCGGTGATGGTGCCGCGCTGGTGAGGCGGCAGTGCGTTGAGGGGGATGCTCTGGGAATGGCCAGTCTGTTGATTCATCATTGTATTGTATTGTGTCTCCTCGATTGGACTGCGACGAATGGGAAGGAGTGGTGCAGGCACGGCTGGGATCAGCGTTTCCTGTCCAAGGCATGCCCAACCAGGCAGTTATTGCAAATGCTTCTCAATTGCAGATATTTTACCACGAAGGGGAGCAGTTGTCAAATACGCCAGGCGATGAGGTGCGGAGTGCGAACCGTGCCGGTGCCCCCAGGAGCGTTTGCCCATCTGTGGCACCGCAAACTAGCCCTGTTTGCGTTTTTGAGGTATAATGTGGGGCATCGCCGATATAGTTGCTTGTGAGTCACCGGAGGAGAGCAGGCTGTGACGTCTCGGCAGTTGAGCTGGCTGATGCTGGGCATGGCGCTTCTGAGTTGGGCGGGATTGGGCTACGTGATCCTGACGCAATCTCCCTCGGCATTGACTGAAGCACTGTTCTTCCCTTTGCTTTTCCTGGCCGTTGCCAGCGTGACTGTGCCTGGCCTGGCCTGGCTGCGCGGTCGGCTGGGCCAGGAGGACGAACCGGCCGTGGTCTTGCGCCAGGGTGTCTGGTTTGGTCTGGGCGCCAGCATTTGTGCGGGTCTGCAACTGGTGCGTATGCTGGACGCGGCGATCGTGATGGTGCTGGCGGCCTTTTTCGCCCTGCTGGAGATCTTTCTGTTGCAGCGCCCGGAACGCTGGCAAGGCCTCTGGTACAAACAGACTATGCGCCG
>JACNHM010000406.1 GCA_014383605.1 Chloroflexota bacterium | reverse complement strand
TGATCTCACCAGACTTGATCGGATCGTCGAGGAGGTAGGGGAGGAAAAAGGAAGCTTGATTCCCGTTCTACAAAAGGCGCAAGGGGTCTATGGTTATTTGCCACCGGAAGTCTTGCGCTCAATCTCCGACAGGCTTGAAGTTTCGTTGACCAAAGTCTACGGCGTAGCGACCTTTTACTCCCAGTTCCACTTGACCCCCCGCGGCCGCCACATCATCCAGCAATGCGACGGCACTGCCTGCCACGTGCGCGGGGCCGCCAGGATAATCAAAACCGTGGAACGGGAGTTGGGAATAAAGGCGGGCGAGACGACGCCCGACTTCAAGTGCACCTACGAAGTGGTCTACTGCCTCGGCTCCTGCGCCCTGGCGCCCACAGCCATAGTTGACGACCAGGTGGCGGGACGGCTGACGCCGGAAAAGACGTTGAGCCTCATCGAGAACCTCGATTAGTGCCACTAACCCTCATCGGAAGGGAGTTATTGCAGATGCCAAAACTAAAGAGCATAGAAGACTTGAAATGCTTCCGGGAGGAAGCCAGCAGGACCATCAAAAGCCGCCATGAGATGACCACCAGAATCATCGTCGGTATGGGTACCTGTGGTATCGCCGCTGGGGCCGGTAAGGTGCTACAGGCCATTCTCGACGAACTGGCCAGGCGCGACGTAGAGGTAGATGTGACCACCGTGGGCTGCATCGGCATGTGCAGCAGTGAGCCGCTGGTGGACATCGTCAAATCAGAGCGCCCGCGCATCAGTTACAAGAGCGTCACACCTCAAACGGCTCTGGAACTGATCAACGACTATGTGGTGGGAGACGACCCCCGTCCCGATCTGGCTCTGGCAGTGATAGGTGAAAATCCGTATGACGGCATCCCGGCCTGGGGAGAGATACCCTTCTTCGGCCCGCAACGGCGCGTTGTCCTGCACAATTGTGGCTTCATTGACCCTGAGAGCATCGAGGAGTACATTGCCCGCGGCGGCTACGCTGGTCTAGCCAAGGCCCTCACCGAGATGACAGCCGAGGAAATCATCGAAGAGGTGAAGCGCTCGGGCCTCAGGGGGAGGGGAGGGGCCGGCTTCCTCGCCGGCATGAAGTGGGAGTTCACCGCCCGTGCCCCCGGCGACGTCAAGTACGTGGTCTGCAACGCCGACGAGGGTGACCCTGGCGCGTTCATGGATCGCTCTGTCATCGAGGGTGATCCCCACAGCCTGCTGGAGGGAATGATCATCTGCGGCCGCGCTATCGGTGCGCAGGAGGGGTACATCTACTGCCGGGCTGAGTATCCCCTGGCCATCAGGCGTCTCAAGGTCGCCATCGCCCAGGCCGAGGAGTGCGGGCTTCTGGGGGACCACATTCTCGGTAGCGACTTTTCCTTCCACTTGCGCATAAAGGAGGGGGCTGGTGCTTTTGTGTGTGGTGAGGAGACAGCGCTGCTGGCCTCCATCGAGGGGCGACGCGGCGAACCGCGTCCTCGCCCTCCTTTCCCGGCTGTGCGCGGCCTGTGGGACAAGCCGACCAATCTCAACAACGTCAAATCCTACGCCAACGTCCCCCAGATCATCGTCAACGGGGCTGACTGGTTCGCCGGCATCGGCACCCGGCGCTCCACGGGTACGGCCATCTTTGCCCTCACCGGCAATGTGAACAACACCGGCCTGGTGGAGGTGCCCATGGGCATCACCCTGGGCAAGATCATTTTCGACATCGGCGGCGGGATCCCCAATGGAAAAAAGTTCAAGGCCGTGCAGACGGGGGGGCCGCTGGGCGGGTGCATCGGAGTTGAGCACCTGAACGTGCCGGTGGACTTCGACTCGCTGAAAGACCTCGGCGCGGTGATGGGCTCCGGCGGGATGATCGTCGTGGACGAGGACACCTGCATGGTGGAACTGGCCAAGTTCTTCCTCACCTTCGCCACCGCCGAGAGTTGCGGCAAGTGCGTCCCCTGCCGGATGGGGGGCAAGCGCATGCTGGAGGTGCTGACCCGCATCACCGAGGGCCAGGGCAAGTTGGAAGACCTGGACACCATCCGTGAGATCGCTGCCGGAATGGAAACCGGTTCGTTGTGTGCCCTGGGGCAACTCACCCCTGGGCCGGTGCTGTCGGCGTTGCGCTACTTCGAGGACGAGTTCCGCGCCCACATCGTGGACAAACGCTGTCCGGCCGGCGCCTGCCAGCCGCTGGTCCGCGCCCGTTGCACCACCGCCTGCCCCGCCGAAGTGGACGTCCCCAGCTACGTGGCGCTGGTGGCCCAGGGCCGCTACGCCGAGGGGCTGGAGGTTCATCGTCGCCAGAACCCCTTCCCGCTGGCCTGCGGCCGGGTCTGCCCCGCCTTCTGCGAGGCGCGCTGCCGGCGCGGGGACATTGACGAGCCCCTCGCCATCCGCGCCGTCAAGCGCTTCATGGCCGATCACGAGCTAGAGCGTCCGTGGACGCCGTCCATCTATGGGGAACCTAAGCGGGAGCGGGTGGCCGTGGTCGGCGCTGGACCGGCCGGCCTGACGGCGGCCCTGCGGTTGGCGCAACAGGGGTACCGTGTCACCGCCTTCGAGAAACTCCCCGTCGCCGGAGGCATGATGGCCGTAGGCATCCCCGACTACCGCCTGCCGCGTGACATCCTCAACCAGGAGATCAACAACATTCGGCGGGCTGGAGTGGAGATCCAGTGCAACCGGGCGCTGGGGCGCGATTTCACGTTGGATGAGCTGCTGGACGGCAAGGGCTACAGCGCGGTGGTGCTGGCCATCGGCGCCCACAAGAGCCGCAAGCTGGGCATCGAGGGTGAGGAGAACGAAGGGGTCATGCATGGTGTGGACTTCCTGCGCCACGTCGCCCTGGGCAACCCCTCGGACGGCTCGGCTGAGCTCGCCGAAGTCCTGACTGGCAAGCGCGTGGGAGTGGTCGGTGGCGGCGATGTAGCCATTGATTCCGTGCGCACCGCCTGGCGGCTGGGCGCTGGCCAGGTCCACCTGATCTACCGCCGCCGCCGCGAGGACATGCCGGCCCACGAAGAGGAGATCGTGGCCGCCGAGGCGGAGGGAGTCGTCTTCCACTTCCTCACCAACCCCACCCGGGTCTTAGGGGATGGTCGCGTTACCGGCGTGGAGTGCTTGAAGCACACCCTGGGCGAGTTCGATCGCAGCGGCCGTCGCCGCCCGCTTCCCATTTCCGATTCTGAGTTCGTCATCGAATTGGACGTCCTGATTCCGGCCATCGGGCAGGCGCCTGACCAGGACTGGATGGGCGAAGACGCGGGGGGGGAGGTCCAGCGCAACGACACCTTCGCCGTGAGCGAAGCGTTGGGCACCTCCCGGCCTGGGGTCTTTGCGGCGGGCGATGCCGTTCTCGGCCCGGCGACGGTGATCCAGGCGGTGGCCCAGGGTAACGATGTGGCCCGCGCCGTGGATCACTACCTGCGCAGCGGGCAGACAGAGAAGTTGGTCACGCTCCCCGGCTACGAGGTGATCGAGCAGCCCTTCAACCTGGAGGATTACGCCGATGCCCATCGTCCGGAGATGCCCGAACTCCCGGTGGAGGAACGGCGAGGCAATTTCCGCGAGGTCGAGATAGGCATGGACGAGGGTCTCATCCAGGAAGAATGCAAGCGATGCCTGCGCTGCGATTTAGAATGGTTGGAGATGATGGGCCTGGCCTATGAGCCAGTGTCCGAGCGCGAGGCAGTAGAAGCATACGAGGAGGCAAAACATCAATGAGTACTGTGAATGCCACCATCAACGGTCAGAAGATCCAGGCTCAGGCCGGGCAGACGGTTTTAGAGGCAGCCGCAACGGTGGGCATCAAGATACCCACTCTGTGTCACCATCCAGCCTTGGAGCCCATTGGCGTATGTCGCGTTTGCCTGGTAGAAGTGGCCAGACAAAGGACCTTGCAGCCAGCCTGCACTTTTAAGGTGACGGAAGGCATGGAGATCTGGACCCATTCGCCGAAAGTGGAGGAGGCGCGGCGCTTCGTGCTGGAGTTGATCCTCTCCGACCACCCGCTGGATTGTATGACCTGTGAACGGGCAGGGAACTGCGAACTGCAGGACCTGGCCTATCAATATGGCATCAAGCAGACGCGCTTCCCGGGCATGCAGCACGAGTATCTTGTTGACGACTCCAACCCCTTCTACGAGCGCGATTATAACAAATGTATCCTCTGCCGGCGCTGTGTGCGCGCCTGCGAGGAGATCAATGGCGTGGAGGCCATTGGCGTCATCCAACGCGGGTTCGATAGCAAGATCGGCACCGCCTTCGATGGCCCGATGCAGGAGAGTGTATGCGAGTTCTGTGGGATGTGCGTGGAGGTCTGTCCCACCGGCGCCCTGACGCCCCAGCAGAGCAAGTGGCAAGGCCGTTCCTGGGAGTTCGAGAAGGTGGCCAGCATTTGCCCCTACTGCGGGGTAGGATGCCAGTTCTACCTCAACATTAAGGATGGGCGGATCGTTCAGGTGACGTCCAAGTGGGATGGGCCGGCCAACCACGGCTGGCTGTGTGTGAAAGGGCGTTTCGGCTGGGACTTCGTCCATCACGCCGACCGGCTGACCAGGCCGTTGATCCGCCGGGAGAAAGGGGGCGAGTTCGAAGAGGTCGAGTGGGATGAGGTGCTCGACTTTGTGGCCTCCAGGTTCAGGGAGGTCAAAGAGCAGTACGGTCCCGATGCCTTCGGTGCCCTGTCCTCTGCCAAATGCACCAACGAGGAGAACTACGTGATGCAGAAGTTCGCCCGGGCGGTGATGGGAACCAACAACGTGGACCACTGCGCGCGCCTTTGACACAGCGTCACCGTGACCGGTCTGGTCACAGCATTTGGTTCCGGCGCCATGACCAACTCCTTCGACGACATCGCCGACGACGC
>JACNHM010000597.1 GCA_014383605.1 Chloroflexota bacterium | reverse complement strand
TTTGTCCTGGCCGTTGTACAGATTGCTGGCGATGTCTGCCAAGATGTTGGACATGGGGTTCTCTCCTGATGATGTCGTTGTGGTTTGTGGTTTTGCGCTCTCGGCAATGCTTCCGTGAGAAGTGAAACGTGAAACGTGAAACGTAAAGACGTAAAACGTGAAGCGTGTGGCTTGTCGCGCAGCACCTGCTACGCTTTGTTGGGGCTTTCCGGGGCTATGGGGGCAATGCCCAGCCGTTGGTGCTCGATGGCCATGCAGCGGTTCATGACCACGGACAGGCCGGCGGCCTCGGCCTGCTGGGCCGCCGCGGCGTGCATGACGCCCAATTGCATCCACACGGCCTTGGCCCCGATCTCGATGGCCTGCTCCACGATGGGCGGCACGTGCTCGGAGCGGCGGAAGATGTCCACCACGTCTACAGGCTCAGGGATGGACTGGAGATCGGGATAGCTTTGGAGGCCCAGCACCTCTTCCACGGTGGGGTTGACGGGGATGACTTTGTAGCCTTGGGCGATGAGGTAACGGGCCACACCGTGGCTGGGCCGCTCCGGCTTGTCGGAAAGACCGACCACGGCGACGGTGCGCGTTTCTTCCAGAAGTTGTCGCATTTCGGCGTCGGTCATTGCCGGGTTTGCTCCTTTTGGTTGCCTGATGACCGGAAGTGTGGTAAGATGGACGGCGTCGGGGCTACAGCACGTCGAACCAGACCGATATGCCGACCAGCACGAAGGCGACGGCTGCCCCTTTGCGCAACAGGTCGGCGGGCACGATTCGTGTCAGCCCCTGTCCGAAGAACACGCCAATGAGGGTCACCAGAGTCAGCGCCGCGGTCGCCCCGATGAAGATCGGCAGCGGCTGCCGGTGCTCGCAGGTCATGCAGAACACGGCCAACTGGGTCTTGTCGCCCAATTCGGCCAGGAAGAGCAGGCTGAAGGTGCTGAACAGTAGCTTCCAGTTCACGGGCGGGCTCCTGAGAGGGACATCTGAGACAAGGTGACCGGGGGACAAGGCGACCAGGAGACGAGGAGCAGGTTCCGCTCGCTCCCTGTCTCCCCCTCTCCTTGTCACCCCGTCTCCT
Source organism: Chloroflexota bacterium (assembly GCA_014383605.1). Next base: position 3,789 of record JACNHM010000597.1, on the reverse strand, counting down.
CAACAGCGGGGATGGATGGGAGTCGAACCCACCAGGGCTGCCTTCGCAGCACCCCCCAACGGTTTTGAAGACCGCGGAGCCCACCGGGACTCAACCACCCCCACACACGGGCGTAATCATACCCGCTTTTGCCTCATTGGTCAAATCGCATGTTCGTTATCGCGACCCCAGCGCCTCCACGCAGCGCTGTGCACTCGCAAGCTCCTTGACGAATCAGCAGAAGTTTGATACAATGAAAAGGAGATAACAAGGGAGATCAATGAGGCCATTCGGCAATTCCCGGTGCCAGTTCCTTGTGCGTAGGAAACGGCTATGGCATCGTACCCTCGTACTGTTCCATGAGCAAACAGGTGAATGAGCGGTGATTACAGAAGCCGACACTTGCCGGAAGTATGTGCTGCCCAAGCTCTTCGAGGCTGGCTGGAGCGATGACCAGATCAGCCAGGAGAAGTACTTCACCGACGGGCGGGTTGTCCCTGTCGGGAAAGGTCACGTGCGCAAGCCGGGCAAGCGAGTGGACTACCTGCTGCGCTACCGGCCTGACTTTCCTATCGCCGTGGCAGAAGCCAAAGCAGCCTACAAGCTGCCGGGCGACGGCATGCAGCAGGCGATGGAATACGCCGAGATCCTGGGTCTCAAGTTCGCCTACGCCACCAACGGGCATGGCATTGAGGAATACGATTTTATCGCCGGCAGACAGACCTCGCTGGATGGTTTTCCTTCCCCCGATGAATTGTGGCAGCGATGGCGCGATGATCAGAAGCTGGCCGAGGGTACTGCCGAGGATCTGCTCTTTCCCTTCAACCGTGAGCTGCGCAACCCCGACGGCACGGTCAAACGCCCCCGCTACTACCAGGAGATCGCCATCAGCCGCACTGTGCAGGCGGCCATCCAGGACAGGAAGCGCATCTTGCTCACGATGGCTACCGGCACGGGCAAGACCTTCGTGGCCATGCAGATCGTTTGGAAGCTGTGGAAGACCCGCCGTAAGCGTCGCATCCTGTACCTGGCCGACCGCAACATCCTGGTAGATCAGGCCAAGGATCGCGACTTTGCTCCTTTTGGGGATGCAGTGCACAAGATCCAGCGCCGGCTGATCAAGAGCAGGGAAATCTACTTCGCCATCTATCAAGCCATCGCCGGCCGGGAAGGACAGCCCGGTCTCTACACACGCTATCCTCCCGACTTCTTCGACCTGATCATCGTGGATGAGTGCCATCGAGGCAGCGCCCGCGACGAAAGCAACTGGCGACAGATCCTCGAATATTTCCATCCTGCGACGCAGATCGGCATGACCGCCACCCCCTTGCGCAACGACAACGTGGACACCTATCGCTACTTTGGCGATCCCCTCTACACCTACAGCCTGGCCCAGGGCATCGAGGATGGCTTCCTGGCCCCTTATCGGGTTCGGCGCATCACGACCGATGTGGACGCGCTCGGCTGGCGGCCTGATCCTGGTCTGCTGGACCGCTTCGGGCGGGAGGTCCCCGATGGCCTCTACGAGACCAGGCATTTCGAGCGGGTCGTATCCTTGCTGGGCCGGACGGAAGCGGTGGCCCGCCATCTGACCGACTACCTGCGCCAGAGTGGTCGCTATGGCAAGGCCATCGTCTTCTGCGTAGATCAGGAACACGCCGACGACATGCGCAAGGCGTTGAACAACCTCAACACCGACATCACCCAGAGTCATCCCAACTATGTGGCCCGGGTTGTTTCGGACGAAGGCAAGGTCGGCCGCGGTCATCTGGACAAGTTCCAGGACCCGGAGCAGACCTACCCCGTGATCGTGACCACATCCAAGTTGCTGTCCACGGGTGTGGATGTGCCCACCTGCCGCACCATCGTTCTCTTCAAACCCATCCACTCCATGGTGGAGTTCAAGCAGATCATCGGGCGTGGTACCCGTTTGCCTGTAGATGGAGACAAGTTCTGGTTCACGATCCTCGACTATGTGGGAGCCACACGGCTTTTCTACGATCCCGACTTTGATGGCATCCCCGAGTTAACCGCTGAGGAGACGATCAACGAACGGGGCGAGGTCATCAGCGGTACGGAAACCGGGGAAGCAGTGGAGGCAAGAGAGGAGCCGGAGAGGGCACTCGGAGCGGTGATTTCGGATGAGGAAGTGCCTCGCAAGTACTATGTGGACGGCGCACAGGTGGAGATCATCCACGAGATGGTGCAGGGGCTAGATCCCGAAACGCAGGAACTGCGGGTGGAGCGCTTTGAGGATTACACCCGGCGGCAGGTGCGCACGCTCTGGCCCAGTGTGGGTGCCATGCGCTCTGCCTGGCAAGACCCAGAACTGCGCAGCATGGTGGTCGCCGAACTGGAAGCCCGCGGCATCTCCTTTGAGCCCTTGGCCGAAGCGACGGGCTATCCCGAGGCCGATCCGTTCGATCTGCTGACCCACGTGGCTTTCAACGCCCCGCTGCGTTCCCGTCGCGAGCGGGCCGAGACCGTGCGCCGCGAGCACAAGCATTTCCTGGAGCAATACGGCCCCCAGGGCCGCAAGGTACTGGACTATCTCCTGGCCAAGTACACCGATCACGGCGTGGCCCAACTGACCGACCTGCACATTCTGGAACTGCCCGACGTGCCCGTCTCCGGCACGGTGATGGAGATCGCCAGTTTCTTTGGCGACGTGGAGGAGTTGAAAGCTGCCACTCGCCAGTTGCAGGACCTCATCTACGCTGCCTGACACCAAGATGTGCGTGATCATAGCAGGCCGCGGATTTGACAGAATGGATCGAGTTGTGTAAAATCCTTATAGTTAGTATAAGGATTTTGTCAATGCAGCGAGACCCACAGGAGAATGCACGAAAGCTATATGGCATTGCCGCTGCGCAGGGGGGCTATTTCACGGCAGCCCAGGCCAGACAGGCTGGATATGCCTACAGCCAACAACACTTCCACGTCTCCCGCGGCAACTGGCTGAAGATTGATCGCGGCCTCTTCCGGCTACGGGACTTTCCCTCTGGTGAGCGCGAGGACCTCATCCTCTGGTCGCTGTGGAGCCGAAATCAAATGAGCGTGCCCCAGGCGGTCGTATCCCATGATACCGCTCTGACAGTCCATGCCCTCAGCGATGTGATGCCTGCGCAGGTTCACCTGACCGTGCCGCCAAGGTTTCGCAAGGAGGGGCCTCCTGGCTGTGTGTTGCACAAGGCCACCCTCGCACCCGATGACATCGAGCCTCGCAGAGGTTACCAGGTGACCACACCCCTGCGCACCCTGCTTGATGTGGCCGACAGTGCGCTGAGCCAGGAGCATCTCAACAAGGCTGTAAGCGATGCCCTGGAACGTGGTCTCGTTCGCCGCCGTTTGCTGGAGACCGCGCCCTGCTCGCCTAAGGCACGCCGCCGCCTAGAGCAGGCACTGGCGATAGCACAGCGAGAGGGGTCGCCAAAAAGGACGTGAGAATGAGAAAATCTGAGCTTTCATCGGCCATCAAGACCGCCCGCGACATCATGCGCAAGGACGCCGGTCTCAGCACCGACGTGGACCGCATCCCCCAACTGGCCTGGATCCTGTTCCTCAAGTGCTTCGACGACCTGGAACAGCGGCGGGCACTGTTGGGAGACGGATACCGTGACGTCATCGCTGCTCCCTACCGCTGGCGCGACTGGGCCGCCGACGAGGATCGGGGACGCACCGGCGATGACCTGCTGGAGTTCGTGAACGGCGACCTGTTTCCCCACCTGCGCGGGCTGGTAGGCACCGAGGAGGGAGACCAGCGCGACGTCATCGCCGCCATCTTCCGCGAGACCTACAACCGCATGCTCA
>JACNHM010000314.1:3435-4881 GCA_014383605.1 Chloroflexota bacterium | reverse complement strand
AAGACCGAGCGACCAGGCGATAGCTATGCCGCTACCCTGACCAGTTCCAGACGCGGCACGAACATCGTTCTGACTTCGGGAACAAGCTCAATATTGATGTAGGCCACTGGATGTCCCTCCTGCTCCCGCTCTCTTCCCAAGCGCAGATTCTCCTGATACAGCTCAGGATCGCTCCGAGGCAAGAAGATGATCTCTGCACCCTCGGGAATCCTATCTGTGAACTCTGGATCGTCCAGTACCTGTTGCATGAACAAAGCGAATAGTTCATTGTTTTTTCTGGATTGATCTTCTCTAGTCATCGCTTAGCCCCCTCTCGTATCTTTCTCGATAGAATTCCCACCTCCATTCTACCACAGAACGGTAACTAGAGCAAGCATGAACGCTCAACTGGCGATCACAAAGGCGATTGCGCAGCTTTCACTATGCGAAAGACTGAGCTCCCACTGCTTCAAGCCCAGGTTCTCGGCAATGGCCTGCGCCCGGCCATGCAGCGCCACCGTGGGCCGCCCCGAAGGCTCGCGCACGACCTCCAGCTCTCGCCACTCGATGCCCCGCCAGCCGGTGCCCAGCGCTTTGGACATGGCCTCCTTGGCCGCCCAGCGCGCCGCCAGCCGGGCCACGTCGCCGCGGCAATAGGCCAGCTCCGCCTCCGTGTACACGCGGCGCAGGAAACGGTGGCCATGCCGCTGCACGGCGCGCTCGACGCGTGCCAGCTCTACAATATCTACGCCAACTCGGTACACTTGATACCGGCCCCAGCCGCCCAATGACGACAAGGAGACAAGGTGAGGGGGAGATAAGGAGAGACAACTGGCCTGAACGACATCAGGATGATCCCCTTGTCACCCCATCTCCCCATCTCCTTAGTCCTTGTCCCAGATCCGGCCCCGCAACCGCCAACGCGTAGGCCTGCGGGTCGAGGTACTTCGCCGTCGCCGCCTGCACCTCTGCCGCACTGACACTCTGGATGAGATGAGGAAAACGCTGCAAGTAATCCAGCCCCAGGCCGTAGCGCTCCATCTCCAACAAGGCTCCGGCCATGCCCTCGTTGGTCTCCAGACGCAGCGGCAGCGAGCCGGTGAGGAAGGCCTTGGAATCGTTCAACTCGTCGTCAGGCACCGGCTCTTCGCGCATGCGGGTGACTTCTTCCAGGATGCTCTCGACAGCTCGCTGCACGTTGGCGGGATTGACGCCGGCGAAGACGTACCACGGCCCCGGCCATAGCCCCGCCTCCAGCGAGCTGAGAGAGTAGTAGGCCAAACCCTGCTTCTCGCGCACGTTGCTGCCCAGTCGTCCGTACATGCCGAAGCGCCCCAACACCGTGTTGGCCAGCACCGCAGCGTAGTAGTCGGGATCAGTGCGCGCCAGCCCGGGACAGCCGAGAACGATGTCCGACTGGGTCTTGCCGGGCATGACCACTTCCTTGCGGCGGATGGCCTCCAGCTT
>JACNHM010000314.1:0-3031 GCA_014383605.1 Chloroflexota bacterium | reverse complement strand
CGCAGCACATCGGCCAGCACGTCCAGGATCAGCCCCATGTCCTCGGCCAGGGACTTGCTGGAGAAGCCAGCCATGTGCCTCCCGGCCGAGACGCCGATGGAGGCTCCCACGCCCTCCACCGTCTCGTTGACCTCTTCGAAGCTGCGGCGCTCGGTGCCCCGCGTCAGCAGCGCGGCCGTGAACCCGGCTAAGCCGGCCTTGTCGTCAGGCTCGGCCAGACTGCCGGCGGGCAAGTATCCACTCACCACCACGGCCGGGCTGGTGAAATTCTCCCGCACCAGCGCCACCATGCCGTTGGGCAGCTCACGGCGCACGATGTGCTGAGAACTAAGCATTGTCCCTACCATACCTCACTGCTCCTCATGCGCAACACGTGATGCATGATGCGTGATGCGTGATGTACCTTGATCTTGCATCTTGCATCTTGCATCCTGCTATCCTTGCGGCACGTACCATCCCACCGTGCGCTTGCTCTTGGCCAGGTACTCCTGCGCCACCCGCTGCACGTCCTCGGCGGTGACGGCGGCCAGGTTGTCCAGATAGCCGTAGAACCACTCGGTGGAAGCGATGATCTCGCTGAAGCCCAGCCAGAACCCCTGATTGCTGACGCTCTCGCTGGAGTAGGCGAACTGCGCCTTCGTTTGTTTGATGGCCTTGCTCAGCTCTTCCGGCGTGATGGGCTCTTGGGCCACGCGCTCCAGCTCGGCCCACAACGCCGCCTCCACCTCCTCCAGCGTGCGCTCTGGCCGCAGCGTAGCGGAGAAGGCGAACAGGAAGGGGTCAATGGTGGAGGCCATGGAGCTGCTCACATCGGCGGTGAGCTCGCTATCCACCAGCGCTTTGTAGAGGCGGGAGCTGCGGTTGGTCGTCCCGCCGCCGAAGAAGCTCATAGGCTTGGCCCCGCCCAGCACGGTGTCCAGCACCACCAGCGGGAAGTAGTCCTCGTGCGTCGCCTGGACAGCGGGGAAGACCATCTGCAGGTAGGCAGTTAGGCCCTCGCCTTCGACCACGACGCGGCGCTCGCCGCGCTGCGGCGGCTCGGCCGCCCGCACGGCCGGCAGTTCCGGCCCCGGAGGGATGCACCCGAACAGCTCCTCGATGCGGGCCAGCAAGGCGTCGCTCTGGAAATCGCCCGTGGCCACAGCGATGGCGTTGTTGGGCGCGTAGTAGGCACGGTAGTACTGCCAGAGATCGTCGCGGGTCATGTTCTGCAGGTCGTGCTTCCAGCCCAAAACCTGGTGCCGGTAAGGGTGGACGTGAAAAGCAGCCGCTTGCACCTCCTCGTCCAGCAACCAAGTGGGGGAATTCTCCGCCCCCTCCCGCTCGGAGATGATCACCGTGCGCTCCTTGGCCAGCTCCTGCGCATCGAACAGCGAGTTGACCAAACGATCGGCCTCGATGCGCAGCCCCAGGTCGAAGCGGTCCGCGGGCAACGTCTCCAAGTAGGTCGTCCAGTCTATCGAGGTCATGCCGTTGAAGACGCCCCCCTCGCGGGCCACGACCTTGTCGAACTCTCCCTGAGGGAAAGTCGGCGTGCCTTTGAACATCATGTGCTCCACCCAGTGGGAGATGCCGGTGATCCCCGGCATTTCGTTGCGGCTGCCCACGCGGTACCAGATCCAGAAGCTGGCCACCGGCGCGTGGTGCATCTCCTTCAGCACCACCCGCAGGCCGTTGTCCAGCGTCGTCTTGATCAGCTTGTTCTCACTCACTACGTTCCTCCTCCTGACATTCCGGCCTAATCGAAGCCCCGCCCCATGCCGCGGTAGACAAAACCCAGCTCCTGCACTGCCTCCGGATCGTAGATGTTGCGACCGTCAATCAGCACCGGCTGGCGCATGAGTGGCTTGATGCGGGCCATGTCCAGATGCTTGAACTCGTTCCACTCGGTGATCACGACGAGGGCATCGCATCCCTGGGCCAGCTCGTAAGGGTCGCTGCAAAGCGTGACGTCGGGCAGCACACGGCGGGCGTTTTCCATGGCCACGGGGTCGTAGGCCTTGACCTGCACCCCTTCGTGCTGCAGCAGGTGGACGATCTCAATGGACGGCGCTTCGCGCATGTCGTCGGTGTTGGGTTTGAAGGCCAGGCCCAGAAGCCCGATCACCTTGTCCTGCAAGCTGCCGCCCAGAAGGCTGCGCAGCTTCTGGATCACCTGGCGGCGCTGGTCGCGGTTGATCTCCATCACCGCCCGCAGGAGCTGCGGGTGGCAGCCGTGGATGGAGGCCATGTACTCCAGGGCCTTGACGTCCTTGGGAAAACATGAACCGCCGTACCCGACGCCGGCGTCCAGGAACTGGTGGCCGATGCGCTTGTCGTAGCCCATGCCGGCGGCCACTTCCTTGATGTCGGCCCCCAGCTCCTCGCAAATGGAGGCGATCTCGTTGATGAAGGAGATGCGCGTGGCCAGGAAGGCGTTGGAGGCATACTTGATCATCTCCGCCGTGCGCAGGTCGGTGACGACGATGGGCGCCCGCAGCGGCAGGTGGAGCTGCGCCACCTTCTCCGCTGCCTCGTGGTCGAGCGAGCCCAACACGACCCGGTCGGGGCCGAGGAAATCGCCGATGGCCGCGCCCTCGCGCAAGAACTCGGGGTTGGAGACCACGGCGAAATCGAGGCCGTCGGGCCGCTTGCGGCGGATGATGTCGGCCACCCAGTCGCCCGTGCCCACGGGCACCGTGCTCTTGTTGATGATGATCAGGGGATGATCCAGGTGCTCGGCGATGCTCTCGGCGGCCATGCGCACGTACTGCAAGTCGGCCTCGCCGTCCACACCCGAAGGGGTGCCCACGGCGATGAAGACGAACTCCGCATCTTGCAGCCCTTCGGGGTAGGAGGTGGTGAAGAAGAGCCGCCCCGCCTTGACGTTGCGCTGCAACATCTCTTCCAGCCCCGGCTCGTAGATGGGCATGCGGCCAGCGTTGAGCGTGGCGATCTTCTCCTCGTTGATGTCCACGCAGGTGACGCGGTTGCCCAGGTCGGCGAAGCAGGTGCCTGTGACCAGGCCCACGTAACCTGCGCCGATGACACA
>JACNHM010000601.1:3000-4893 GCA_014383605.1 Chloroflexota bacterium | reverse complement strand
TAACTGTGGGATATGGGGATATTTTTTGATCCATCCAAGTAACTCCGGTATCGCCTCGCGCGGTCGTCTCTGGGCCTGGTGTTGAAGCCGATCAAAAGCATCTTTGACGTGGCTGGGCAACTGCTTATAGCGACGATCTTGAATCGGCGATGACGTGATCTCATATGTGGTAACATAGACAGCCCTTAACGCATCTTGCGATTGCCGAGATGATTGTGTTGTCTGCCGTCTTTTAGACATCGTAACGATCTCCCGTTGAATGCACATATTGGCCGCAAGTAGCGGTCCTCTCTTGCTGTCTTCGTGGTTAGTTTTGCTGCTCAACAGGCAAGGATTTCATCAGTAAGGCACTACGGTAGGGAGAGGGGTTGCGCGCCGCCGGCCAACGGGAAGCGAATGGTCAGCTTCACGTCCGAGCGGCTGACCTCACGCAGGCCCTCCTTCACCAAATCAACCATGGGACTGGGGGCATTCGATCGCACATACAGATCCAGGGCGTTGCTCAGGAGCTCCTCGTCCCAGGCCAGGAAGGGTAGGTCACGGCCATTCACGAGGAGGTGAAGGCCCTCTGGTTCCCTCATCAGTGTGATGTGCTGGATGTTGGCGGCCTGCAAATAGGCCATCACGGTCGGATCCAGCTTGACGCCCCAGAGGCTGACGCCGGTCAACGCTTCCAATGTCTCCACCGAGATCCCACCTATGTGGGGCACGCCTCGCTCGTCGTATACCACTTCCATGTGCGTCACCACCGGGGGCTTGCTGATGGCCTGCGGTGCTTCTGTCACCTCCATGAGGCCGATCCTCGGGTCGCGATAGGGGATGGGGGTGGCGCCCTCAGCCAAAGGCATCTGTATCACGATGTCCAGGCCGATGTGCCGTAACAACGGCAGGTAGGGCCGAATGAGATCAGCGTAGGGCACAGCGAATGTTTGGGCCATCTGGCTCACGTGGTCCAGGCTCTCGCCGTCCCAGGCCAGATAGGGCAAGGGCTCGCCATTGACGAAGAGAAAGATGCCTTTGCTGTCCAAGACCCCCTCGATGTGCTGGACGTTGGCGGCCTTGATCCAGTTGATGTAGAAGGGGTGGATCCTCAGCATCCAGAGGCTGTCAGGACCCACCCAGGGGGCGAGCCAGGCCTCAATGTCCGAGGCCTGGAGGCCGAACACGCTGGGCTCCCCCGCGTCATCGTATACCACGTAGAGCGCGGGCAGAGGGACGGATTCGACGGCTGGCGCGGCCGCGGCGGTGGGGAGCGGTGTGGGTGCGGCGGCGATTTCCTGAATGAGCGTCTCGGCCGACTTGGCGACGGCGACGGCGACGACGGCCGGCTCTTCCAGCGTGATCATCGTGGTGACCGGCTCTCGGATGACGATCGTCATCGTGACCGGCTCTTCCACGACGATGGAGACCGGCTTCTCGACGATGACCGTCTCTTTGACGACTTTCTCAACGATTGCCGGTGACGGTGTCGGCATGGCGGTCACGGTGGCCGCCACGGCTCTGGCGATGTCGCTCACCGGAGCCTTTCCGCGGCCGGCGACGTAGGCGCCGCTGACCAGGCCGCCGGCAGCGACCACGGCGGCAGCGACAAACACGATGACCTTGTCGCGGGGCCTGAGGGCCCTCCACACATCCTGAAGGCGTTCAGATTTCATAACAGGGCCCCTCCTCCCTGGCCGATGAAACCGATGACGACATGCTTGATGATAGCCACCGTGTTGCCTCTTTCTTCAAGCTTCAAGCTGATGACAGCCTTTTCGGGCGCCGGAGAGCCACCCGCGAGTCAGGTGCTGGTCGCACCCTGCCGGCAGTCCGGCCTTCGAACACAAAACGCCGCCTCCTGTTGGCCCAGGAAGTGGCGCTGGTGTACAATCTCTGCGCTATCTCCTGGGC
>JACNHM010000601.1:0-2688 GCA_014383605.1 Chloroflexota bacterium | reverse complement strand
CACCATACAGAAAGAGCGAAATCCATGACCCCAGAGAAAGACACCCCTCGAGCTTTGGGCAGAACCGTAGACCAAAGGGCCGTAAAGGACGATCTGGAGCGCTATCGCCAGCTGGCCTTGCAGTGGGGAGCCTCCGCGGCGGCGATCATCCCCGCCAGCGATGTGGTCATTGACGAACGGGTGCGGCTGAAATGCACCGTGCCCCGCTGCCTGCGCGCCGGCGAAACCCCCAACTGCCCGCCTTACGCCCCCGACCTGGACCTGGTGCGCCGCGCCATCGGCCGCTTCTCCTGGGCGGTATTGTTCAAGTGCGACGTGGGTCCGATAGAGGACTATGCGCCCGGCAGCGGCAAGACCAAGGCCGAGCAGCGGCGCGTGCTCTCCTTCCACAAGCCAGGCAGCGAGGTCGTCTGCGCGCTGGAGCGCCAGGCCTACAAGGATGGTTACCATCTGGCCGTGGGATTCGGCGGCGGCTCCTGCAAAGACTACCTCTGCCAGGGGCTGATCTGTCAGTTCCTGGACAGCGGCCGCTGCCGATTCCCCCACCGCGCCCGGCCAGCCATGGAAGCCGTGGGCATGGACGTGATCGGTCTGATCAACCAGGTAGGATGGGAAGCCTACGCCCTGCTGGATGATCTCAGCCAGGTCCCCTGCGCGGTCACCGTGGGAATCGTGTTTGTCTGTTAGCGAGGGGAAACATGTCCCAAGACGTCATAGTGATGGTGGAAAGATACCTCTCGGAGGACCCTGCCCAGTGGGCCAAGCTGGCCAGCGATATCCAGTACCGCCGCCTGCACCTCCTGCTGCAGCGCGAGATACTCCTTGAGCTGAGGAAACTAAACCGCGAGGAACTGCGGCAAGAGAACACCGGGGAAGGTTAGATCATGTCTCGCTCAATACGAGACCTTCTCGGCAAAGTGATCTTCATGATCTCGGCGTAGACAGTTCGCACAGACCAGTACCTGGCGCTGCTGATTGGAACATTTCAGACAGATCCAGGTGGCCCTGATTTTGCGCCCCTGGGCCAGGCAACTCTGGCAGTCCTTGTACTGCGGCCGGTTCTGGACAACAACGCGGGGATACTCGGTTTTCGCCTCCGGTTCGACGATCTCTTCGAGAGTGATCCGGTGCTCGATCCAATCCCCAAAGTCGTAGACATACTTGAGTTCCTGACCTGCCACCAACCCCAAACCAGCGATACGCACCTCAGCGCCACTTCCTTCGCCCAAAGGGTTCACGTCACCCACATCAACCTCCCGGAATCGCTTGCCCCGCCCACGCCGCACCAGTTTCCAGAAGCCCCCCATGTGGTCGAAGGAATCGTGGTCAAAGGCATCGCGCAAGATGGCATCCAGGTCGGCCAGAGTCTGTTGGCCTTGAATCTCGACCCTGCGCCACAACCCAGGGCGGTGCCACAGGGCCGCCTTGAAACGGTACACCTGCTGAGCTTGGGCAGGGGAGAAGGCGGCTTCGGCTACAGGCTCTTCCCCGATAAGCATCCTTTCCAGCGGCGATCGCCAATCGCTGTAGTAGATGGCCCAGCCATCGTACCTCATCCGCTCATCGCGTCTAACGACCTCAATCCAATGGCTGCCGGGATAACCCTGTGCATCAGACAGACGAGCATAGGCCGTCGGAAGTGCTACGTGGGCATAGATCACTTCGTTGCGGGCTCTTTCCAACATGCTGAAGAGCAGGTCGGCCAGCTCCCGGTCTTTCTGCTCCACCACCTTCTTGCGGCAGAGGCGAGAGGGCTCGCACTCCAGACTGAATCGGCCTTCCGCCCAATCCTCGACAGTGACCAGGATGCTGTCATCGCGCCGGACGCGCTGAGTGCGGAACCAGTTGCCCAGGTCGAACGCGGCGTGCTCCACCGTCTGTTTCCCGAAGGGAGTGTTGGCTTGTACTCGGATGGAAACCGGGCGAACAGGCAGAGGACGGCCTTTCGGATCCAACAATTGAACTTCCGCCGGATCGAGTTCACGCCGCAGAAAGTGGTTAAAGGCCGGACGGATGATCAACGCTCCCCGATTCGCCTCACGGCGCGTGAGGGGGATGCGGAAGCGAATCCCGCGCATGGCGATAGGAAGTGGAAGTATGGTCTGGGTATCCAGGAAGACCAGGGTTCTGCCTGCCTGGTTCTGGCGGAGATGGCTGCGCATTGAGCTCAATGAGTTTTTGGCCTTGGATGGCCAGACGGCCAGAACTTGCTGGCAGAACTCATCTACCGCTATCGGGCCGTCTACCTGCGTCAATACCCACTCGACGGCCTGGCTTCGGGTCAGAGATGGTTTGTCATCCATGATCATACCTCGGAAAACTTGCTGCTCAGTTCGTGCAATCAGTACAGTTCAAAGAAGGCATCGGTGCCCAGGGTGGGGATCAGCTTGTGGGCCATTTCCTCCACTGAACCGGGCGCAGAGACGTGAATCCAATCCTCAATGCTGCCCCGGAAGCACCAACGCTCGGCATAGAATGCACGGATGTCCTCGTCGCACAGGATGAAGCGCATCACCGGCGTGAACTGCGCGTAACGTTCCCGTTCGGCGCGGATACGGTTAGCCAATTCGGGTGAACCAAGGTGCTGACGGCTTAGAGCTGCGATTAGGTCTTCAGCATCCGGCCCGACTAGCTCATAAATCTCGATCCGATCATACCTGACGTTGACACGGTAGTTACGCGACTTAG
>JACNHM010000600.1 GCA_014383605.1 Chloroflexota bacterium | reverse complement strand
GATGCCGCACCGAGTAAGTCTTGAGGCGGGATACTGAGAGAGGGGACGCGGAGCAGGCAATGCCCGGGCAACGAATGACTTAACTCAGCACAGGAGCAGGCCATGTGCCCGTGGGCACTGCCTGCTCCTTCTGTCTTCAGGACAGAGGGCCTCAGTACGCCAGGGCGTGATAGAGCATCACGTACATAGCATGCGACCAGAGGAGGGGTCTGGCCACCGTGCCCCAGAGGGCTTGCCACTCAGGGTAGTGCGACGGTGACAGCAGATGAGCGGAGACCTGTTCTGGCAAGTGGCCCTGGCCATCGGCCTGGGCCTCTATCCACCGCAGGAGCGCTCCAGCCTGTTCCCGTTGGCCCACCTGCGTGTAGTACCAGCCCAGCCAGGCGGCCAGCAGCACCCACTCACCGCCGCCATAGTAGGTATCGGCCCGGTAGCGATACACCCCGCCGCCGGGGCGGTGCAGGTCTGTCTCAATGCCGGCCACTGTAGCCTGCATGAGAGGGTCATCGGGAGCGAGGAGGCGGTAGGGCACGCTGACGCCGATGAGACTGGCGTCTACCACAGTCAGGGACGGAACGCCTGCCGAGCTTGCCGACGCCACGGCCATGGATTTGATCAGGTGCCCATCACGAATGCCATGGGTGAGGACGAAGCGTTTGATGTCGGCCGCAACCTCCAGCCATGATCGGGCATGGACAGGCCTGAGTTCTGCTGCCGCCTGCAAGCCGGCGTAGAGAGCGGCCAGCGTATAGGGATGCAGGTATTGAGGATGCTCCTCCCACAGGTCGTAGCAGGGCCGGGACCACAGCGCGGCCAGATAGCGAGCCACCAGACCAACGGCCGGCTCCCATTCCGATGGCAGTGTTTGACCGGTACACCGTGCGTGTTCGGCCAGCGCCCAGAGCCAGGCACCCAGGCCATCGGTCTGGAAGTTGGGCCAGTCGTCGCTGCCGGTCTCGCCATTGAGGGTGTAGCGCGTGTGCAGATAGTCATGGTCCAAAGGTCGGCCTCGTTGCGCTTTGGCGATGGCTCGCTCGGCACGGTCGGCATGCCGCAGAATGGTGCGTGTGACCCAATCGTGAAAACGGCGAGCGCTCTCGTGCTGACGGGCTACGTCCATGGCGTAGGCGGTGAACGCACCATCGCGAAACCAGCAGTAGTGGTACGTGGGGAAATGGGGACTGGCCACATAGGCCCCGCTGGGTGCCTGATGGCTTCGCATGGTTCTTATGCTGTGCTCATACAGGTTGGACATCACCTCTCCTTGGGAGCAGAGAAGAGCGCTGGGCATCAAACACACCGCACCTGGATGCTACGTCGTCTCCTGGACACCGGCGACCCACTCCAGCACGACGAGATCCCAGTAGGCCAGGGAGGGCAGGCGAAACGTGACATACGGGCCTCCACTATCCCTTCCCGTGCTGAATGCCAACACCCTGCCTGCCGGATCGCTGTCATCGGGCGTCGCCCACCATACTCGCCTGACCGGCCGCTCCACGTAGACACGCACGACGAGATCCTCCTGCAGGGGCGGATCGGCCAGGAGTTCGCTGTTCCACGCCGGCGAACTGAGCTCCAGCAGATTGATCAGGCTGAGAGCGATGGCATCATCGCCCTCACGCACGATGGGCCATATCTTGTTGTGACTCCGCTGGGCTTCGGTGCTCACGCCTTCGATGATCACCTTCCCTTCGAAGGCGGATGTGGCGTCACAGGTGTTCAAGGCCAGGATGTTCTCGTAGCGCACGGCGAAGTCGTAGGTGCGCCGGATGACCCTGGCCAATGGGTCGCTCATCGCTCTGTAGTGGGGAAAGTAGGGATCCGCCAGCATGCCGCCCGGTTCCCCCAACTCGATGTGAGAGCCGCCGCTGGCCAGGATCACAGCATCGGCCAGCCGGACATTGCGCTCTCGGTCGGGGTCAATGTAGGCTGCCAGTACTACCGGTCGGCCACCGCTCAGGGCCTGTGCCTCCACGATGAGTTGGTGCAAGTCCCTGTACAGGTTTTTCGGGGGCCAGACCTCAATGTACACAAAGTCCTGTTGTGACTGCGCCGCCTTGTCAACAGGCCAGTTGCCCACGCAGTTGAACACCACCGCCGTGTCAGGCCGGGCCATGACGGCTCTCTCCTTGACCAGATTGATGACCTGAGGGATCACCTCGGCCAGATCCACGCGGTTGCCATCAGCGTCGTAGCCAGCCTGGGGATCGCCGTATTGATCCAGGTGTATGCCATCGAAGCCGGTCTTTTCCAGAGCCTCGGTTAACTGTCCCCTCAGGTGCTCGGACCAGGGCGAGTCGGGCGCGGGGTTCATGATCATCAGAAAATCGTCGCCGAAGGGAATGGGTTGACCCTCAGCATCGAAGAGCGCCCAGTCAGGGTGCTGCCGGAAGAAGGGCAACGAAGCCGCGTAGATGGCGGCATAGGCCAGGGCGGCGATGTTCCGCCCCTGGGCAGCAGCAATCAACTGCCTGACCGTGGCCAGCGACAGCCGCCGGCCCAGCGGATCGTCGAAGAGATCGGCCGGCGGCAGGAGTTGGTCGTGGCGGTACATCCAGTCGTAGAACTGCAGGCCGTTGACATGGTAGGCGGTCAGCCACTGCATCGTCTGTTCGGCGTCCGCACGCTCGGGGGCGAAGTCGGTCAGGAAGCCGTAGCGGGGTGACTGTGTCCAGCGATCCAGGACGTCGAAGGCGGTAGAGGCCGTGGCCAGCACCTGGCCGCGGCCATCCAGCACCTGCAGGTCGGCGCCGTACCCCCGCGGCGCCACGGCGGGCGGCGTCCAGACCAGCTCTGTTACCGCCGTCTTCCCGGCGCGCAGTGGAAGGGTCTGCGTCAAGCGGGCGATCTCGTCGGCCAGAAAGGAGATGCAGGCCACGATCTGCACCTCGACCGTCGTGGGGCTGGTGAGGCTGACCACGAGCCGCACAGGCTCGCCAGGGCGGTAGAAGGCCTTGTCGGGTTGTACGTCCAGCAGCACGGGGCTATCCTTTCAACCCGCTGCGGGCGATGCCCCGGATGAAGTGCCGCTGAAACAGCGTGAAGACCAGCACCACCGGGACCAGACCGACGATAGAGGCGGCGAATACCTGGCCCCACTGGGTGAGGTGTTGGTTCTGGAAGAGGGCAATGGCGATGGGCAGGGTGCGCCGGCTGGTCTCTTTGATGGACACGTGCGCCCAGGGGAACTCGTCCCAACTGTAGAGGAAGGTGAAGATGGCCACCGTGGCCAGCCCCGGCCGCGAGAGAGGCAGGATGAGACGCCAGAAGATGGTCCAGCTGCCGCCGCCGTCAATGCGCACGGCATCCTCCAACTCGCCGGGGATGGACTCGAAGAAGCCGCGCAAGAGGAAGGTCTGCATGGACAGGTTCATGGTGACGTAAACGACCACCAGTCCGGCGTGGTTGTTCAGGAGTTGCAGCATTTTGGCCACCAGGAACTGCGGGATGATCAGCGTGACCGGCGGGATCATCATACCCACCAGGAAGAGATAGAACAACGGCTCCCGGCCGGGGAAGTCAAGGCGGCCAAAAGCGTAAGCCAGCAACGACGAGACCAGGACGGTGGCCGCGGTGGTCAGCACGGCGACCAGCAAGCTGTTCAAGAAGTACCGCAGGAAGAGGTCCTTGCCCAGGGCCCGCACGTAGTTGTTGAGCGTGATCTCCCTGGGGATCAGGCGGGGCGGGTACTCGAAGGTGTACTGCTGCGGCTTCAGCGAGGTGGAGACCATCAGGAGAAAGGGCACAGCCACGATGACCAGCCCCCCGATAAGCAGCCCGTAGATCAGGGCCTGGTGGTACCACTTGCGCTCGGTCGAGAGAAACATGGCCTAAGGCTCCACACGCTGGCGCAGCAAGCGGATCTGCACCACGCTGATCACAAAGACGAAGATGGTCAGCAGGTAGCTGATGGCCGCGCCGCCGCCGAAGTTCAGGCGGTCGAAGGTCTCCTTGTACATCAGGGTCAGCACCGAATGGGTCAGGTCCAACGGCTGGCCGCCATCGGTCATCAGCAAGACGGAAATGTACACATTCAGGCCACCGATGATCAACACGACCAGCAGGAACACCAGCGTCGGCCGCAGCAGGGGCAGCGTGATGTGTCGCAGACGACGCCAGGGGCCGCCGCCGTCTATGGCTGCCGCCTCCAGCAGCTCGACGGGTATGGCCTGCAGGGCCGCCAAGAGGATGATTGCCGACCAGCCGATCCCCTTCCAGATGCCCAACAGGTTGATGGGTACCATGGTCAGGAGGGGATCAGCCAGCCATCGAACGGGTTTATCCACCAGATGCAGCACGTCGCGCAACAGATAGTTGATCAACCCCGCCTGGCTGTTGAACAGGTACTCGAAGATGAGAGTCACGATGACCCACGATGTGATGACCGGCAGGTAGTAGGCGACCCGGAAGAAGGTCCTGCCCCGTATCTTCTGATCCAGGAGGATGGCCACCACCAAAGCCACGATCATCTGGCCCGGCACGGTGATCGCCGTGTAGGCCAGCGTGTTGAGGACGGCCCGGCGGAAGATGGGGTTGGTGAGGAGTGCCTGGTAGTTGTCCAGCCCCACGAGTGCGCTCTTGACCGGTTTGATGATGTTCCAGTCGTAGAAGCTGATGCGCAGCGAGTAGAGCATGGGGTAGATGACGAAGAGCCCAAAGAGGGCCAGCCCAGGCAGCAGGAAGAGATAGGCGGTCCGGGCGCGGTAGATCCGGCGCAGCAGTGCCAGAGTGCGCCGTGTCAGTGACGACTGCGCTTGCGGGTTGCCGCGATTCCGAGTCAGAGTCGTCATAGGCTACCGGTCGCGTGAGAGATAGGCCGTCCGGAGCAAGACGCCCCGGACGGCCACCTTGTCTGCGGCGTCCACCTATTGGCCCAACAACCCGTTGATCTCCTG
>JACNHM010000598.1 GCA_014383605.1 Chloroflexota bacterium | reverse complement strand
ACCCCAGCATCGGCTACGACTGGACGGCGGGGCCGGAGATCACGTGAAGAGTGAGGCCCATGGGGTTTAGCGAACGAAGAACAGCCCAGCGCGGCAAAGACACCGCGGTGGGCTGTTTCGTGTAGGCTAGCAAGCCGTAGCGTGAAAGCTGCTCTGCCTATTGCATTGATGTCTCCATGTCCAGAGGAACAAGCTGGATCCAAGTCTGTCCTGGTTTGAGTGGGAATGGAGTGCCATCGTGATAGACGAAGCGCAACATGTCGTGGCGTCCATCACGCAACCAGCGTATCTCGTAGGCCCTGCCGTCGCGAAGCGCCATCGCTGGCCCATCGCCCCAGAGCTGAATTTGGATGGAATGAGAGCCCAATTCGTCTTCGATGATATCCGTTTCCACATGGTGAGCGCCGACGATGATCACGTTGGCCGGCGTGTGCTGCTTGCCGCTTAAGGCTTCAACGTGTGGCTTATCTGCAATCCAACGTCGCCAGCCGCCTTGGGCAGAGTCATACTCGTAGCCCACGGGTGAAAGCCTATAGGGGATGTTTACCTTACTGACTACCTTACCGCCATCTGGCGGTTCTATGTCAAAAACCATTCCGTCAAGCTTCTGACGTTGGTTCAGCCCGCGCTGGGCCGCGATTTGCCATAGCAATTCGGTATCAGTGAACAGTGTATGCTCATAAGCCCTGCCCTCTTGGGGGACCCGATAGGTACCGGGGTCATTCCATAACGGATCGGGAGAGAGTTGACGCTCCCGGAAGTCGGCATCCTGAAACTTGGGCACCAACCCTGGACTGACGCCAGAGAATACCAACATTGAGCTATACATTGCTGGGATTTCGAGATCAATGAAGCGAGCGCTGCGCATGGAACCGACAAGCTCCGCGTCCTGGCAAAGGTAAATGGCGGTGAAGCGAGTGATTTCTCCCTCAGCTAGATGTTCAAAAATGATGTCCGCTTGGGCCAGCCCTGACTGCGGGCGAGTCTGCGGGCTGTTGGAAACCTTCACTGCCAATGGGCGCCTCTCCAACTTGGCCGGATCATCTACTGGTAGCCCAGTCAGTGGGCAAAGGTTCTCTGCCAGTGTTGGGATCGGGACTGCAACGCTGCTCGGCGTTGGCGTCGCCGTAGGCGGCGGGGGCGTTGGCGTGGCCGTGGGGAGCGGTGTGGAAGTCGGCGCCATCGTGGGCGTTGGCGGGGGCGGCGTGGCGGTGGCCACGGCAGCCAACGTGGTCTTAGGCGTTTTGGTGGGCGTGGGCGTGGCCCGCTCCTTGCCGCCGCAGTTGCTCAGCAGCAGCGGCAGCATCGCCAGGCCCAGCAAGATCAAGATCAGGAAGAGCCATCGGCTTGTGACCGGTCGGGATCGCGGCATGGTGGATTACCTCAGGAATCGGGTCTCGGTGATCAGTGATCAGGTGTCAGGGAGTTCCCGATCGCCGATCCCTGAGACCTGATACCAGACCGAAGGGAATTATAGCATAGGGAAAGATAGCAAACAAACCAGCAGCGATGTAGGGTTTGTCCTCTGGGGCACTTTGTGTTAGACTCAGTACATCCAGGATTGCTCCTGCCGGACTGCCAAGTCCGGCACAAAGGCGGTGGACTTGGCAGTCCACCGCGAGCATTTTGGATCTACTGAGACTTGGGGCAGGAGTGAAGACGATGCTGGCCAAAGTCACAAGCTGCGCGCTCATTGGTCTCGAAGGGGCACTGGTAGACGTGGAAGTGGACGTCGAATCCCGCGGGCTGCCCTCGCTGGTCATCGTCGGCCTGCCCGACGAGGCAGTGAGAGAGTCACGCGAGCGGGTGCGCTCGGCGATCATGAATTCCGGCCTGTTCCATCCGGGACACCGCACCACCGTCAACCTGGCCCCCGCCGACCTGCGCAAAGAAGGGCCGGCCTACGATCTGCCCATCGCCGTCGGCCTGCTGATGGCTTCGGGGCAGATTCCCCGTGACGTGGAGGCGGCGATGTTCGTGGGCGAACTGAGCCTGGACGGCTCGGTGCGCCACGTGAATGGCATCTTGCCCATGGCCAACTTCGCCGGGGTCTCGGGCTTGACCACCCTCTACGTGCCCCAGGTGGATGCGCCGGAGGCCGCCTTGGTGCAGGGCCTGGACGTGATCCCCGTGGACAATCTCGTCTCCCTGGTCGGCCATCTGTGCGGCATCATGCCCATCGTTCCCTATCAAGCCGATGCCGTGTTTGGAGAGGATGAAGAACCCTCGTATACCACCGACATGATGCACGTCAAAGGGCAGGAGCACGTGAAGCGGGCACTAGAGGTGGCCGCGGCGGGTGGACATAACGTCATGATGACCGGCCCACCAGGCGCGGGCAAGACACTGATGGCCCGCTCCCTGCCCTCTATCCTGCCCCGCCTCACCTTCGGGGAAGCGCTGGACGTCACGCGCATCTACTCGGTGGCCGATCTGCTGCCGCCGGACACCCCCCTGGTGCGCCACCGGCCCTTCCGTGCGCCGCATCACACCATCAGCCACGCCGGGCTGGTGGGCGGCGGGCGCTGGCCGCGTCCGGGAGAGATCAGCCTGGCCCATCGTGGCGTGCTGTTCCTGGACGAGCTGCCGGAGTTTGGCACGCGCAATCTGGAGACGCTGCGTCAGCCTTTGGAAGACCACTCGGTGGTGATCTCCCGCGCCGCCGGCACGCTGGCCTTCCCCGCCAACTTCATGCTCATTGGGGCCATGAACCCCTGCCCCTGCGGCTATTTCGGCGATCCCGTCAAAGAATGCACCTGCTCCATGAGCGTGATCTCCAGGTATCAGAAGCGCATTTCTGGCCCCTTGCTGGATCGCATTGACATCCACGTCGAGGTGCCGCGGGTGGAGTACGAGAAACTGAGCGACGATCGCCTGGGGGAGCCTTCGGCGGCGATTCGGGCGCGGGTGGAGGCGGCCCGCCAGCGGCAGCGGCAGCGTTTTGCCGCCTCGGAACGGCTGCTGTGCAATGCCGACATGGGGCCGGCCGAAGTGCGGGAGCATTGTTCGCTGGACGACGCCGGCAAGGGCCTCCTGCGGGCGGCGATGCAGCAGCTACACCTCAGCGCCCGCGCCTACCACCGCATCCTCAAGCTGGCGCGGACGATCGCCGATCTGGCCGGGGCAGAGGCCATGGAGACGGCACATCTGGCGGAGGCGATTCAGTACCGGCCAAGGAGGCAGTTCTGATGGCGCATCTGGCCAAGGTGCGCACACGTCGAACGCGGCTGCTGGGCCAAGGAGGCCTACCCTCTTCCGGCATCCAGTTCTGGCCGCGGGAGCCTCTGACCTTTCACAGCAGATGCGGATGATGCCCTTGCCGCCGTGTTGAGGACGGACTAGGGATCAGGATATGTATCGTGGTGCGGACTGAATCTCAGGCCAGTCCAATAGCAGTGAATCAGAGAAAGGAAAGGCTGCAATGTTTCTGAGAATCTTGGTAGGTGTTCTGCTTCTGCTGCACGGGCTGATCCATGGTGTTCTGGCGGTGATACCCAATCCCAACGCTGCCCAGCCCGTCGCGGCGACCTTCTTCTCCGCGTGGGCCGGCCCGTGGCTGACGGGCAGACTCTCGGGCGGCACACTCAAGACCATCGCCCTTGTACTGGCGCTCATCGCAGGGGTCGGTTTCTTCCTCGCTGGACTGGCGATGTTCGATCGTCTTCTGCCCCACGATTGGTGGCGCACGTTGGCCATCGCTTCATCGGTGGTGTCCCTGGTGTTGTGCGTGCTCTTCTGGAACAGCTATCTCATCGTGGGGCCGGTGGTTGCTGTGGGCATCATCGTGGCGCTGGGCTTTGTCCACTGGCCGACGGAAGCTGCCCTGGGCTACTAGCGGCGGGCGAACCTGTCAGAACAGTGGGGGTATGAAAGGGATGATTTTCCCTCGCATTCTCGGGATCGTGGCCCTGGTCATCGTGGCCACCGTGGCAATCTATCTGCTGGTGCTCCGGCCTCGGAGCCATCGCTGGGGCGCGACTGATGCAGAGCTGGTACGATCGCTGCCCGGCGATGGCCTGGTGCCCAACGTGAAGGTGGGCTACACCCAGGCCATCACCATCAACGCGCCGCCGGAGGAGGTCTGGCCCTGGTTGGTGCAGATCGGATACGGGCGTGGCGGCTGGTACACCTATGATTGGGTCTACAAGCTCCTGGGCGGCGGTGACTTCTACGATGGTGATCGTTCGGCGGATCGCATCATTCCCGATCTGCAAGACCTGAAGGTCGGGGATGCGATCAGGATCTTCGAACAAGGTCCCTTCGAGGTGGTGGCCCTGGAGCCAAATCGGGCGCTGGTACTGCTGGCGCGTGTAGATTGGGATACGGGAGAGACCTTCGAGCTTGCAGAGACCATGCCGGCCAACTTCATGAACAACAGTTGGGTCTATGTCCTGGAAGAGGTAAGCAAGAACAGCACACGGCTCATCGTCCGCTGGCGCGGCGACTACAGTCCCAAGCTGGGTAACGCGCTGGCACTGGGCATCCCCACCGAAGCAGGCGCATTGATCATGCAGCCCAAGATGCTCAAGGGTATCAAGGCGCGGGTGGAGACCGCCGGCAGGTAGCAGGTTCGAAGTTCAGCCGGCCGGCTGTTATCTGGAGGAATCAGCAGTGACTGTTACATACACCAACCGCAAAGGTAGAACTTACACCCTGTGCCAGGGTACCACCAAGGCCGGCAGGCTCCGCTACTTTTTTGCCCGCGAGCCCAGGGGAGAACCGGTGGAGGAAATCCCCGAGGGATACAGCATCAGCGAAAGCGTCAACGGCATCGTCTCTCTGATCAAAGATCGCCCCCAGCAGATCTTGCCGGAGGAGATTGCCGCGATCGAAGCAGCAGTGCAACGCCACCCTAAGTCGCGTAACTACCGTGTCAACGTCAGGTATGATCGGATCGAGATTTATGA
>JACNHM010000528.1 GCA_014383605.1 Chloroflexota bacterium | reverse complement strand
GGAGGGGCAGGCGGTGCGGCACACGGCTTTTGGCCTGGGCACCATCACGGGTCTGCAGCCCAGCGACGGCGACGTGCAGGTCAGCGTGCGCTTTGGCGACAGCAGCGAGCGCACCTTCCTGGCCAGCCTGGTGCGGGATAAGTTGCTGCCGCAGCGGTAGGACAGACGCATTGGCCGTGGAGGATGGAAATGACGGAAACAAGGGAAGTGAGGGAAGGAAGGGAAATGAGGGAAAGAAGGGAAATGAGGGAAATGAGGGAAAGAAGGGAAATGAGGGAAAGAAGGGGGGAGATTGCTTCGGGCGCTGCGCGCCCTGGCAATGACAAGAGCAAAGTATAGTAACCTCGCAAGGCAGGGAAGAATGGTGGAGAAGTCTGTCATCATCATCGGCGCCGGGCTGGCGGGGCTGGCTGCCGGCTGCTACGCCCAGATGAACGGCTACCAGAGCCACATTTTCGAGCAGCACAGCGTGCCGGGCGGGGTGGCCGCGGCCTGGAAGCGCCAGGGTTATCTCATTGACGGCGGCATCCACTTCGTCATGGGTCACAAGCCGGGCACAGCGCTGCACGAATTGTATCGCGAGCTGGGCACCGTGCCGGCCGGCTGCTGCGTGGACATGACCACCTATGGCCGCTTTGCCGACGAGGCCAGCGGGCGCAGCGTGCTGATCACCCAGGACCTGGATCGTCTGGCGGGCGATCTGAAGGCTCTGTCGCCGGCCGATGGCCGGATCGTGGATGAGCTGATCGCCGGCGCCCGCGCCATGCAGGGGCTGGACCTGAGCCAGGTGGGGATGAGCCAGCCGCCGGAGTTGGTGGGCTGGCTGGATCAGCTCAAGGAGCTTTGGGCCATGCGCCGGCTGTTCCGGTATTTCAGCGGCAAATATGCCCGGCCTGTGGCCGAATACGTGCAGGCTGTCCGTGACCCCTGGCTGCGGGAGTGCATCAAGTACCTGTTCCTGCCGGAGGTGCCGGTCTGGTTCATCTTCATGGTACTGGGGCTGCTGGCCGACGGGCAGTTGGGGCTGCTGACGGGCGGAAGCCTGGACTTCGTCCTGCCCATCGAGCGCCGCTACAAAGCCTTGGGCGGCCGGGTGACCTACAGGGCCAGCGTGAAGGAGATCCTGGTAGAAAACGACCGCGCCGTGGGCGTGCGCTTGGCCGATGGCAGTCAGCACCGCGCCGACGTCGTCGTCTCCGCCGCCGATGGCTACAGCACTATCTTCGAGATGCTGCGCGGGCGCTACGTGGACGAGAAGATCAAGAACCGTTACCACAACTGGAAGCTGATCCGCCCCGCGGTCATGATCAGCCTGGGAGTGGCCCGGGAGTTCCGGGATGACCCGTGGTTGATGGCCATCAAGCTGGAGCAGCCCTTGGCCGTGGGCGGCCAGCCTGTGGGCGAGATCATGGTGCGCATCTTCAATTACGGCGACCGGTTCGCCCCGCCGGGCAGGACGGTGGTGCAGGTTTCCTTCGAGACGATGTGGGATTACTGGAACGAGCTGCAGAAGGAGCGGCAGCGCTACGAGGCCGAGAAGGCGCGGGTGGCGGCAGAGGTGCTGGAGCGGCTGGAGCGGCACTATCCCGGCATCTCTTCGCTGGTGGAGATGACCGACGTGGCCACACCTTACACCACCTGGCGCTACACCCGAAACTACCAGGGAGCCTACATGGGCTGGCTGCTGACGCCGGAAGCGTTGAACACGCGGGTGGCGAGGACGCTGCCGGGACTGGGCAACTTCACCATGGCCGGCCAGTGGGTCATGCCCGGCGGCGGCGTGCCTTCCGTCCTCTATTCCGGCCGCCACGTGGTGCAGATCCTTTGCCACCGGGAGGGGAAGCCGTTTGCGACGACCGTGCTGTGAGGTGGACGGAGGACGGAGGACGGAAGACGAAGCGCGTAGTTGGCTTTTGTCCTGGTTGTCAGCGGAAAAGCGGAAAGAGGGGAGGCTACCGAGAATTGCTGGTCGGCAAAACTGGAATCTGGGCTCCGGCGTTTTTGGCTCGTAGTGACGACTTCAGTCGTCTGCAGGCGGAAAAGAGCGACTGAAGTCGCTACTACGAACCTACATCTTTGTGGTGACGAAGTGGTTGCCCACAAGTTGTAGGGATGCTTAAGATTCGCCAGACTCCAGAACTGGAAGTTGACAATCCGGGCGGAAATGGCTATAATGTAAGCACATCCATCATCTCATTATCATCATCGTCATCGTTACCTCCTACGCAACGGCAGGGAACTCTGAACTCTCGTTGTGGCTGCCGACTTTGCTTGCCGCCCCCTGGGTAAGCGCGCGCCGGCTTTTTCGTAGGTCGTTGGCGACCCTCCGGCCCGGCATGGTGTAGAGCCCATGCTGCCCCGCCGAACGATCCCAGCATTTCCGCGCAGGCGGAGAAAGGAATAAGGAATATGTACCCCCGTAACAAGAAAGGCAAACTGTGGACGGTCGTCTTGCTGACGACCCTGCTGCTGAGCCTGGCCCTGTTGCCGTCTCGGTTGGTCTACGGCCAGGTCAGCATCGGCACGCTGGCGGACTGTGCGAGGATGGCCTTTTCCACGGAAGAGGACTTCATGGCTCACGACGCGGCGGGCAATACCATCTACGTCTCCGACGGCGACCTGCTCTCGCCCGATGGTGTGATCTGCGCCCGCAACTGGGACCTGGTGCACGACACCTTCGACGTGGATGAGGACATGGGGCTGGACGCCGTTGACGTGCTCAGTGTGGAGCACAACCTGGTGGCCTTCTCCACCGAGTTGGATAGTCCCCACGGGAACTTCACCGCCGGTGACCTGCTGGCCACCAATGGGGCGGTCATTCCCAACGAGGCCCTGGTCATGTCCTTCGGCCTGTACTACGACATGGGCCTGGACGCCGTGCACTTCGTGGTGCGAGATTTCGATGCCACCATCGGTTTCCTGAACGAGGTCAAAGAGAGGGGCCGCGACTACTGGCTGCGGCAGGGTGCGCTGCAGGGTGCGCTGCGCCAGTGGGGCATGGACATCTGGTTCTCCACGGAGGGGACGGCGCCGCAGGTGAATCAGCCCCTGTTCCTCGACGGGGACCTGCTGTCGGCCCGCGACGGCGTCATCGTGATCGGCCAGGCCGCTCTGCTGCCCAACACGGTGCCCGCCGGCATCCCCAACCGCGGCGTGGACTTCGGCCTCGATGCTTTCGGCTCGCGCACGCGTAACGTGGAGACGGCGCGGGGGCGCGGCCTCTTCTCCACGGAGATCCTGTACTGGCCGGACGAAGGGCCGGGTTTCACCGACGGCGATGTGCTGAAGGTGGGCGACTGGATCGCTTATACCAACTGGGATCTGATCCAGGCCTTCAAGCCGCGGGCCAATGAGCTGGGGCTGGACGCCCTCTCTCTGGCCACGGTCGGCCCGCCGCCACCATGCTACGCGGCGCTGACGGCCCTGGGCGGCACCCAGGCAGCCATCGCCGACCTGGATTCGCAAGGCATGGTGGCTTTCAGCTATCCCACGCGGCATCCTTTCGGCAACGACATCCCCTTCTGGGGCCATCTGGCGTCCTGTGTGGACAAGTTCCGGGTGGTGTACCGGGCCATGGGTGACGCTGGCGACGGGACGGTCATCCTGCCCGGCCCCTGGAACGTGGGCGATCCGGACAGTTGGGATCCTGTGACCATGACCTGCGTGGACATCATGCCGCGGCCGGTACCGGATGCCATGAACTACTACGACGCGGCCGAGTACGCCTGGCTGCGGCAATGCGATCAGATACCGCTGACGAGCTGGGACACGTACGACGAGATCGGCGAAGTGTCTATCGTGCCCGATGGGCTGTACGAAGTGCGGTTGGACTACCAGGTGGGAGCGACCACCCATCATGGCCCCTGGTACCGGGTTCAGGTAGACAACACGCTGCCCGTGATTCAGGATCTGAACCTGGTGGTGCAGGCAGGGACATCCGGAGGCAGCGATACCTGCCCCGTCTACTCGGCAAGCAACATGCCGCTGATGCTGCAAGGGCAGTTCTACGACGAGCACTTCTGGCGCTTCCGGGCGACCATTGACGGCGACCTGTATCCGGCTCATCCCTACGCCATCGTCAACTACTACGACGTCGGCTACCTGGATGAGGAGGGCACCGTGCCGCCGGGCTCGCTGGTAGACCTGCACCACGTGAGCGTCTACGACATCGTGCCCGATCCGGCCGATTGCTGCTACTCCGTCGAGGTGGTGGTGTGGGATCGCACCATCTGGGGCAGGTTCCACGGCTACCGGGCCTGGGTGAGCGGGTACATCGGCCGCTGGGTGGACGACGACATCTACTTCGCCTTCATGCCGTGATCTGGCAGCGCATGCGTTATCCTAAACTGAGGAGGAATGTGATGAAACAGAACATCCTGCGTTTGATGGCGCTGGCGTTGCTGTTGGTCATGACGCTGGTTCCGGCCAGCCAGACCCTGGGCCTGGCACAATCCCCACTGGCCTACTGCCGGGAGATCGGTTTCTCCACCGAGGAGGACTTTGTCACGCAAGGGCCACTGCCACCGGATGGCAACCCCATCATCTCCGATGGCGACCTGCTGGGCCGCAATGGTATCTGCGCCCGCAATCGGGACCTGGTGCACAATGCCTTCGACGTGGATGAGGACATGGGGCTGGACGCGGCGGACATCATCAGCATCGAGCAAGGGCTGGTGGCCTTCTCCACGGAGCTGGACAGCCCGCACGGCAACTTCAAGGCTGGCGACCTGCTGACCAATCATGGCGCGGCGGCGCCCAATCAAGCGCTGCTGGCAAAGTTCGGGCAGTTGCCGGACCTGGGGCTGGATGCCGTGCACTTCGTCGGCCAGACCGACAGCATCATCGGTTTCCTGGCCTTCGCCCAGAAGCAGGGGCGGGACTTCTGGAAGCAGAATCCGGGGGACTTCTCCACC
>JACNHM010000595.1 GCA_014383605.1 Chloroflexota bacterium | reverse complement strand
GGCGGCGAGAGCCAGACGACCCTGGACTTCACCTGGACGCCCACCGAGCCCGGCCTCTATCGTCTATTCACCGTCAGCGATCGGGACGACGCGGTCAATGAGTTCGACGAGGGGAACAACCAGAGTTGGGAGGATGTATACGTGGGGTTCGCTGGGCCGCTCCTGCTCAATAGCGGCACGCCTGGCGATGTGCAATACAACGCCGAACAAGGCTACGGCTACGTGGACGAAGGGCAGGCCGATATCTTGGGCAACTGCGGCACCGAACCGTACCAGACCTACCGATTGGACGCCGACGGCCGGGTGGTCTACCACTTTGACCATCTCCTACCGGGCCACTTCTACCACCTGGACGTGACCCTCTACGAGTGCGGCCAGGGGGCCGGGCGCCAGGAGGTCGTGAAGGTGGATGACATCACCGTCGGTGGGCCAGAAGACCTGGGTGATGGCGAGGAGCACCGCCTGTCCATCCTGTTGGACCCCGCTCTCTACGCTGATCGGACCATCAGCGTGACCGTGGAAGCCTATGAGGGACTGGGCGCACTGGTCAATGAAATCGCCTTGCACGACGTGGACTACCGCTACGCCGATAGCGGCCCCGTCAACGATCCGCAGTACCCCACGGGAGACCTGCCCTATGGATGGCTGGACGGCTCGTCCACCAGCGCGTCAGGCTCCCTGCCCTACCAGACGGCTCGCGTTGACCTGCTGGACAACGACGTCCAGTACCAGTTCGATGAGCTCGACCCCCTGAAGCGCTACCAGGTGCATCTTAGCTTCTACCAGAGCAGTGGCAACAATCGCGTCCAGCAGGTGTGGATAGATGGACAGCCCACCGGCACGGAATTGACCATCGTCAGCGGCCAGCGCTACAGCACCACCGTCTCGGCGCCTCTGACTGCCTACCAGGGCGATGGGAGCATCGTCGTCAGCGCGGTGCGCACCAACGCCAGTGTGGGGGCCATGATCAATGAGATCGCCCTGGAGGAAGAGACGCAGATTGACGCCGCCACCTGCCCGGATCTTGCCACGCCCTACTGGACCATCGCCTATAACAACGTGACCATCGCCGGCCAACCGGCTCCGCCGGGAACAGTGGTCACCGCCGAAAGCCCACGCGGCGATGTGGTGGGCTGCTTCATCGTCAAACAGGATACGCCTGGGCTCTACGGCTTCATGCCCATCTATGGTGAAGACCCCACCGCTATCCCGCCGATCCCCGGCATGCGCGACGGCGAACTGGTCACCTTCCGCGTCAACGGGGCACTGGCTGTGCCCAGCCCACCCCTGGAGTGGCACGACGACAAAACGCCCCACCCGGTGGACCTTGAGGCTGGCGTCACCGAGGCTCAGTCCATTCTGCTCGATCCGAACTGGAACCTGATCTCCTTCCGCGTGGAGCCGCCGACCCCACTGGTGAACCAGGTGTTGAACTCTATTGAGGGCCGCTACGACCGGGTACTTGGCGAAACCGGCGTCTACGTCCCCGACCTGCCCGACGTCTACAACACACTGAAGGAACTGCACTGTGGCGAGGGTTATTACCTGCGGCTGACAGGCGTCACCAGCGTCAATCTGTTGGTGGAGGGATTGCCCTGTGCCGCTGACACGCCTATTCCACTGCACCAGGGCTGGAACTGGATCGGCTACCTGCCAGAAGAGACGCTGCCCACCACCCAGGCGTTGCAGAGCATCGAGGGCCACTACCAGCGGGTACTCAGCCTGGATAAGGTCTACGATCCGGCTCTGCCTGAGTTCAGCACTTTGCAAGAGATGTCGTCCGGCGAAGGCTATCTGATCTACGCCAGCGACCCCGTCACCCTGACCTACCCGGCGGGTGGTGGTGGCGGCGGGCTTGGCGTCCAGCCATCTACAAGAGAGACCGCCTGCGCCGATGTCGTACCAACGCCCTACCTGACTTTGGTTTACGGCCACATCGCCGTCAATGGTCAGCCTGCGCCTGCCGGTACCCGTGTTGACGTTTTGACCCCACGGGGTGAGATAGCCGGGTGCTTTGCGGTCGAGCAGGCAGGCCAGTACGGCCTGATGCACGTGTACGGTGCAGACGACACGGCTGAGCCACCCATCCCAGGTTTCCGAGAAAGCGAGTCGTTGGACTTCCGGGTGAACGGGATCACGGCGAACGCCTCGGTCGCCCTCTCCTGGCAGGATGACAAAGCACCTCACGAAGTGGACCTGGATGTGACGATACGTTCGGTCTACCTGCCGCTGATCCTGAAATCTCACTGACAGGCCATCTCTCTTAGTCCTGATGAATGTCGAGGTGATCATGAACAAGCATCGTTTCCTCCGGTTATCCGTGGTATTGACGCTCGTTGCCGTCATCGGCATCTCTGTTGGCCCGATCAGCACGAGGGATCCTCATTCAGTTTTAGCAGGTGTTTGTCCGCCGGTGCCCAACACACCGCTCTTCACCATTGTATACGGGGCAGTAACCCTGAATAGTGCAGATGCTCCGGTCGGCACCGTGGTCGAGGCGCGTAGCCCCAGGGATGACGTGGTTGGCTGCTTCGTGGTGAGCGAAGCTGGTAGCTACGGGACTATGTACGTCTACGGTGAGGACATCTCCGTCAGCCCGCCGGTGCCGGGGATGCAGCCGGGGGAAGTCATTGCCTTCTCCGTCAACAGTGCGGAGGCCACGGCCAGCCCGGAGCTGGTGTGGAGCAACGACCACGATGTGCATCAAGTAGACCTCAGCGCGACCTCAACCACCTGTTACGACTTTGACGGCAGCGGCCAGGTAGATGTCGCTGACGTCATGCTCGTTGCTAATTGCTGGCGTATGACGACCGAGGATCCCGACTGTGCGCCCTACGACCTTGATGGCGATGGAATCATCACCGTCGTAGACATCATGAAGGTGGTAGCCCACTGGGGGGAGGCTTGCTAGTGAGGGGGCGGGTTGAAACGTGAAAGACGCCATTCGATGACCCTTCGACACGGCTCAGGACAACCGAGATTAAATGTACCCAAATAGTTGAAGAAAGCCACCTGCGTCAACCGTGCAGGTGGCTTTTTGTGACTGCCAAATGAGCCGAAGCCTGGCATACCATTGCCAGTCAACCAGAGATTCTCACAGTGAAACCTATGTTTCGGCCTCTTCTCTCTCTTCTTCTGATTCTTCTGGCGCAACGATTCGCCGGATCTTGTCGGGGCTTTCCACTCGATCAATGTAGAGGATGCCGTCGAGGTGGTCGCTCTCGTGCTGAAAGGCGCGAGCCAATATCCCCTCCGCTTTGATCCGCACCTTCTTGCCCTGACGATCCTGGGCCTTGACGACGACCGAAGTGGCTCGTTTGACTTCTCCCACCCAGCCGGGTAAGCAGAGACACCCTTCCTCGTTTTCCTCTTCCCCTTCGGCCTTGACAATCTGAGGATTGCAGAGAGCGAAAAGCTGGCTGCTATGGGGGGCTTCCTCTTCCTCAGGCAATTGGATGACGATGACCCGTTCCAGTACGCCTATCTGGGGCGCGGCCAGGCCCAGTCCGTTGGCGGCGTGCATGGTTTCCACCATGTCATCTACCAAGGCTTGCAGAGCTTCCCCGAAATCCTTGACTTTCTTCGACTTCTCCCGCAGTACGGGATTGTCAGCTAAAATTATCTCATGAATGGCCACGCAGCTTCCTCCTCCTAACTGGAGTCTGGCGAATTTTCACCCTACCATATCCTGTGGAATCTGCTCGATTGTCCCCAAGATGTGGGTTCGTAGTTGCCACTTCAGTGGCTTTTGCCCTGCCACCAACGACTGAAGTCGTCACTACGAGCCAAAAACGCCAATGTCCAGCTCCTAAAAAAGTCAACATCTGCAATGGGTATTATAATCATTAGCGCCCCGGATGTCAAAAGGTCTTGCGCCTACGAGCCCTAATCCTTCACTTTGATCTCCCGCACTTTGGCGAGCAAGGCCACGCCTGCCAGGAGGCTGAGGCTGGCCAGGACGAAGAGTACCGAGTAGCCCTGGCCTGGCTGGCGAGCGTTTAAGAAATCAATGAGGGGGCCGCCCAGGCGCGCGACGGCCCCAGCCCCGGCCGTCGCCAGGTTCGAGAATCCCAGGTATTTGCCGGCCCCGCTTTTGGGGATGAGGTCGGTGGCCAATGCCCAGTTGACGCTGAGGAATATGCCCGTGGCAGCGCCGATGATGGCGCCGAAGATCATCAGCCGCGTGTAGTCTGTGGCGAAGAGCAGGAGGAAGATGCCCACGGCGCCCAGCAGCCCGGCGAAGGCGTTCAGTCGCTTGCGGCCGATGCGGTCCGACAGGTAGCCAGCGGGGAAGACCAGCGCTATCAGGGCAATGCCGATGGAGGACATCAGGTTGCCGGTGACCTGGGCTGGGTTGGTCGCCTTGAGGACATCGCGGATGAAGTACTGGGCGAAGCTTTGCACAGCATAGATGCCCAGCAGGATGAGAAAGCGGGAGGCGATGAGCCAGAGGTAGTCTGGATAGCGTCGAGGATCAATGCTTAACGCGCCCCGGACCTTCTGGGCGAAGGTCTGGGGCGGGAGAGCTGCCTCTCTCTCGATCAGCGGCTCCCACTGTTCGGCAAGGTCTCCTGACCGCAGCCGGTGGGCCTTGGGACTCGGTCGGGAGACCTTCGCCCAACGGGAAACCTGGTTCTGAACCAGCGGCTCCTCTTTCACACCGAACAGGGTGATGAGCATCGTTGCCAGGAGCAGGAGGCCGATGACCAAGAAAGCTGGGCCTGGGTTCTGGCGGCCCATCAGATTGCCGGCGACCAGTGAAGCCGCTATCAGCCCGCTCATGTCGGCCAGGTTCTTGACTCCGGCGGCGATGCCCCTTCTATCCTCAGGCACGAGGTCGGGTATGAAGCCCTGGGCGGGGCCGTGAGCGACGTTGGAGGAAATCTGGAGGAGGATGTAGCCGGCGAACAGCACCCAGTAGCTGCCC
>JACNHM010000230.1 GCA_014383605.1 Chloroflexota bacterium | reverse complement strand
CCCTCCGGCGACGGCGTGCTCCTGCGGCTTTACTTTCAGGGTTACTACTGGGCCCGGGCAACGGGAACGAACCTCTGGGAAGCCTTCTCAGGCACCGCCTGCACGGTGCCCCTGGCCGTAGAACCCCAGGGCGAGGCGATTGCCTTCGCCGCCGACGGCCTGGGCTACTTTACCACCAGCGAAGGCGCTTCCCAGCCGGTCTATTTCTACGAGAAAGACACCTCCACGGTTCTGATGCCAACCGGCTCAATCTGGAGGTACCTGGACGACGGCTCGGACCAGGGCACGGCCTGTCGTGAGCCGGACTTCGACGATTCGGGGTGGGCGTCGGGTCCGGCGCAACTGGGCTATGGCGACGGCGACGAGACGACGGTGGTGAGTTACGGAGGCGATGCGGGAAACAAGCACATCACCACTTACTTCCGGCACAGCTTTGACGTGGAGGATGCCTCGATCTTCGAAAGTTTGACGCTCCGCGTTCTGCGGGATGACGGCGCTATCGTCTATCTGAACGGGACGGAAGTTTCTCGGACGAACATACCCGACGGAGCCATCGGCTATGGGACCCTCGCCGCCTCGACCGTCGGCGGCGGCGATGAATCGAAATTTTTCGCAGCCGGCGTTGATCCCAGCTTGCTTAATGACGGCCCGAACGTGCTGGCGGCGGAGATCCACCAGGCCGCCGTGACCAGCTCCGACATCAGTTTCGACCTGGAACTGCGGGGCCAGGAAAGCAGGGACGACGCCTTCACCTTTGCGATCACCGCCGATATGAGGAGCTACTCCGGGCCGGGGTACGACTCTTCTCAGTACTTCAGAGGAGCCTGCGAGGCCATCGCCGCTCGGGGCAGGGGTGCCTTCATGGTCAGCCCCGGCGACATAGATCCTCCCAGCGACGTGCTCTGGACCATCACCTCCACCCTGGGCACGACCTACAAGTGGTATCCCGTGGTCGGCAATCACGAGCTACCCGGTGCCGGACAGGAATCCTATCCCGGCTCTAACATGGACTGGCTGCGCAGCCACGATTACGGCGCCGTGAACCCTGGGCCATCGGGCTGCCCGGAGACCACCTACTCCTTCGATTACCAGAACGCGCACTTTGTGATGCTGAATGAGTATTGCGACACCAGCGGCGACACGGTCACCAGCGGCGATGTGCCGGATCCCCTGTACAACTGGCTGGCGGACGACCTGAGCGCCACCGACCGACCCCACATCTTCGTCTTCGGCCACGAGCCCGCCTATCCCCAGCCCGACGCCGACAACGGGCGGGTACGTCACCTGGGAGACAGCCTGGACCAATACCCGGCCCATCGCGATCGCTTCTGGAACCTGCTGAGGGACGAAGGGGTGGCCGCCTACATCTGTGGCCACACCCACAACTACAGCGCCGTTGAAGTAGATGGCGTCTGGCAGTTGGATGCCGGACACGCTCGGGGCAAAGGAGACACCGGCGCCCACAGCACTTTCATCCTGGTTAACGTGGATGCCAGCGGCGTCACCTTCAGGGCCTACCGCGACGATGCCAATGGCGGTCCCTACACCCTGGCCCACACCGGAAGGCTCAGGGAATGTGCCTTCCGTGACCTGGACTGCGATTGCGATGTGGACATAGCCGACATCATGTTGGTGGCCGGCCATTGGCACAGCGCGGTGGGCGATGAGGAATACGACCCCATCTACGATTTAGACGACGACGGCGACATTGACATTGTGGACATCATGCTGGTGGCGGTGCAATGGGGGGAAACCTGCGAAGGCTAGCACTCGCCCGCCCATAAAGTGGGCGGGCTACGAAGCAACGCCCGGTTAACCGGGCTGGCAAGTAGCGATTGATGACCCTTTTAGCCCTTTTGAAAGGGCGCTACTCTGTAGCACGGCGACTTCATCGCCGTGCTGATTTGAGGAGGATTAGCAATGGAAAACCCATTTTCGTCAAAGCCAGGAGTGATGGAGCTTTTCGCCGCTGGTGGTATGGTTCTGGCCTGTCTCAGCCTTCTGCTGATGGGCAGCCACGCTGGCGTCGCCGCCTCCCTGAAGGCACATGCCCAGGCCGTGGATCCCAGTCCACCGAGCGAGGCGGTGAAGCTGATTTTCATCCACCACTCGTGCGGCGACAACTGGCTAGACACCGGCAACGGCAATCTGGGTGACCAGTTGGGCGCCAACAACTATTACGTCAGCGACACCTATTACGGCTGGGGGCCAGACGGCATCGGCGATAACACTGACATCGGCCACTGGTGGACCTGGTTCCGTGGCCCCAACAGCTCTACCTACACCCAGGCCCTCTACAACACCACCAATCAACACGCCAGCTACACGCGCCCTATGGCCGATCCCGGTGGCGAGAACGAAGTCATCATGTTCAAGTCCTGCTATCCCAACTCGAACCTGCTGGGGAACCCGGATGATCCCCCGACGACCGACCCCAATCCCCTGCGCGGTCAGGGCTGCTGGTCAGAGCACCACACCGTGGCCAATGCCAAGGGCATCTACAACGACATCCTGGAATACTTCGAGACGCGACAGGACAAGCTCTTCGTGGCCATCACCGCGCCACCCGTTCGAAGCGGAACCTACGCCGACAATGCCCGCGCCTTCAATACGTGGCTGGCCGAGGATTGGCTGGACGGCTACCTATACAATAACGTGGCCGTCTTCGACTTCTACAACGTCCTCACCTCCAACGGAGGAAACTGGTACACCAACGACTTCGACTGGGAGACCGGCAACCACCACCGCTACCGCAATAGCGCCATCGAGTACATCGCCGATCAGGGAGGCAACACCGCCGCCTACCCCGACGACGGCAGCGACAATCATCCGTCGGCGGCGGGCAACCAGAAGGCCACCGGCGAGTTCGTCTCCCTGCTCAACATCTTCTACAACCGCTGGAAGTCCAGCCAGAACACCACCACCTACTACGTGCGTCCCGATGGTGGATCCCACGACGAATGCACCGGCCTGGTGGACGCGCCGTACTCCGGCAGCGGGACGGGTCAGCCCTGCGCCTGGGATCACCCCTTCCGCGCCCTCCCGCCCGACGGCACGCCACGCATCGCCGGCGGCGACACCCTGATCATCGGAGCCGGCAGCTACAGGATGGGCCTCAGCGCACCCGGCGCCGATAACTGCTCCGAGTATTGGCCCTGGGGCTGCCACATGCCGCCCATCCCCAGTGGTCCCGATCCGGCCCATCCCACCTGCATCCTGGGAGCAGGTTGGGACACCGGCTGCGCCAGCCCGCCTGAGCTATGGGGGACGGAACGACCCTGGTTCGTCGTCAACCTGACCGATTCCAGCAACGTCGAAATCGCCTGCCTGGAGATCACCGACCACTCTGGCTGCGTGGAGTTCCACAGCGGCGGCCTGGCCTGTGAGCGCGACAGCTACCCCTTCGGCCCCTGGGCCGCCACCGGCCTCTACGCCGAGGACTCGGCCAACGTGCATCTCCGCGACCTCAACATCCACGGCCTGGCCGACGCCGGAATCCGCGCCGGCCGCCTCACCGACTGGACGGTGGAGGACGTGCGCATCGCCGGCAACGGCTGGGTCGGCTGGGACGGCGACATTGACGGCAACGACTCCAACTCAGGCACCTTGCTGTTCAGAAGATGGACAGTCGAATGGAACGGCTGCGGCGAGACCTATCCGGGCGGCGAGCCGACCGGCTGCTGGGGTCAGACAGCGGGGGGATATGGCGACGGAGTCGGCACCGGCGCCACCGGCGGGCACTGGATCATCGAGGACTCGGCCTTCCTGCACAACACCTCCGACGGCCTCGACCTGCTCTACGTCCGCGAGGTGGGCTCTTCCATCGAGATTCGGCGCACCATCGCCGAGGGCAACGCCGGCAACCAGATCAAAGCCAGCGGCCCGACCCTGGTCGAGAACTCGATCCTCGTCGGCAACTGCGGCTTCTTCGACGGCCAGCCCTTCACCTACAACGTGGACAACTGCCGCGCCCTGGGCACAGCTCTCCCCCTCTTTCTGAGACCGGGCAACCAGGCCACGGTCATCAACAACACACTCACCAGCGAGGGCGACTGTCTGGTCACCGCCGAATGTGACGGCACCTGCGACGGCTCCGAGTTGGTGCTGGTGCGCAACAACATCTTCCAGGGCCACCCCGACTTCTTACAGCCCTACGAGAACACCTGCCTCACCTGGACAGATGGCCTCCCTCACGATCCCTTCGACATTGACTACTCGGTGATCAACGATGCCAAGCACGATCCCTGCCCAGGCCCCCACGACATCTGCGGGGTATCGCCCGGCCTGGTCAATCCTTCCATTGACGACTTTGACGCCCACCTCCTCCCGGACAGCCCGGCCATTGACGCCGGCACCAACGAAGGCGCGCCGGAGGTTGACTTTGACGGCAATCCCCGGCCCCTGGATGGCGATTCGGACGAGATTGCTGTGGCAGACATAGGGGCCGATGAATTCACGCTTGTGGGCGACCTCGACGGCGATGGCGACGTGGACATCGTGGACATCATGCTGGTGGCCAGCCGCTGGCACACCGCTGAAGGCGACCCCGACTACGTTGCCGCCTACGATCTGGACGGCAACGGCGTGATTGACATCGTGGACATCATGCTGGTGGCGATACACTGGGGGGAAAACTGCACGACCCCCACGACCACTCCGACGGCTACCCCCACACCGACAACTACGGCGACGCCCACCACAGCCTTCTTCCCCGACTGGGCATTCGAGGCGCGGCTGGCCGGCGCTTCGTTTGAGTTGGAGATGAGCAACGCCGAGATTGACGCCAGGCTGCAACAGGCCGCCGACGAGGGCGTCTCCGTGCTCCTCGCCGACGCGCCCACCGGCTGGAGCTACACCGCCTGGGTTGACGGCGCCGAGTTCAACCAGGTGCTGGCCCTGATGCGCGACCGCGTCTTCCCCCGCGCCCACGCCA
>JACNHM010000414.1 GCA_014383605.1 Chloroflexota bacterium | reverse complement strand
ATGAAACCAGCCCCTTTCCAATACTATGCACCGGCCACCCTGGAGGAGGCTTTGGCCCACCTGGCCGAGCACGGCTGGGATGCCAAAGCCCTGGCCGGCGGGCAGAGTCTGCTGCCCCTGATGAACTTCCGCCTGGCGCAGCCTTCCGTGATCGTGGACCTGAACAACGTCTCCGAGTTGTTCTTCATCCGCGCCGGCGACGACGGCGGCCTGCGGCTGGGCGCCATGACCCGCCAGAGCCAGGTGGAACACGACCCACTGGTCGCCGAACGGTCGCCCCTGGTACACGAGGCCATGCCCCGCATCGCCTTCCCGCAGATCCGCAGCCGGGGCACGATCGGCGGCAGCATCGCCCACGCCGACCCGGCGGCGGAGCTGGCCGCCGTCAGCCTGGCGCTGGACGGACGCTTCCGGCTGCGCAGCCAGGCGCGGGAGCGCTGGGTTCCGGCCCACGAGTTCTTCATCGGCCTGTTCACCACCGTCCTGGAGCCGGACGAGCTGCTGGCGGAGGTGGCCTTGCCGGCCCTGCCGCCGCGCAGCGGCTGTTCCTTCCTGGAGATCACCCGCCGCCATCACGACTTCGCCATGGCCGGCGTCGCCGCCGTGGTGACCCTGGATCGCCGGGGGCGCTGCGAGCAGGCCCGGCTGGTCTTCCTGGCCGTGGGCGACGGTCCCATGGACGCCCAACAGGGTGCCGCAGTGCTCCGAGGCCAGCGCCCCACGCCGCAGGCCATCGCCGCCGCCGCCGAGACCGCCGCCAGCGCCGACATTGACCCCGGCAACGACATCCACGCCTCGGCGGAATATCGCCGCCACCTGGCCCAGGTGCTGGCCCGCCGGGCGTTGACACAAGCCTTTGACCGCGCCAAAGCTTGGTAAACTGGTAAATTGGGAAACTGGTAGGTTGGTGACCAGTCTACCAATGTACCAATTTACCAATCTACCAACTTGTCATGAGGAGAGCAAATGAACAACTTACACACCATAACGGTCACCGTCAATGACACCCGCTACGAACGTGCCATCGAGCCGCGGCTGCTGCTGAGCGACTTCCTGCGCCACGACCTGGGGCTGACCGGCACCCACGTCGGCTGCGAGCACGGTGTGTGCGGCGCCTGCACCGTCCTGTTCGACGGCCAGCCGGTGCGCTCCTGCCTGATGTTCGCCGTGCAGGCCAACGGCCACGAGATCACCACCGTCGAGGCGCTGGGCACGCCGGACAACCTGCATCCCCTGCAGGAAGCCTTCTGGGAAGCGCACGCCGTGCAGTGCGGCTTCTGCACGCCCGGCGTCCTGATGGCCCTGCTGCCCTTCCTGGCGGAGAACCCCGACCCGACCGAAGCGGAGATCCGCGAAGCCATCTCCGGCAATCTCTGCCGCTGCACCGGCTACCAGCACATCGTGGATGCGGTGAAGTTGGCAGCGGAGAAGAAGCGTAAAGCGTAAAGCGTAAAACGTGAAACGTAAAGCGTAAGGGAGAAAACAGTGGACTACGAGGAGTGGGAGAGGAGCGTCCCGGAGACGATAACCGGCGACACGTTGTGG
This sequence comes from Chloroflexota bacterium, assembly GCA_014383605.1. The sequence continues at coordinate 3,400 of JACNHM010000414.1, read as the reverse complement.
AAAATGAGGGCGTACCGGCTGGCGCTGTTTCTGAGCGATCTGGGGTGGCGCGATGCCACGAAGTTGATGCGAGACCGACGCACCATGTCGCTGTCAGATCAGTTGTATCGGGCACTCGGTTCCATCGGTGCGAATCTTGCCGAGGGCTACTCTCGCGGTACAGGCAAAGATCGAGCCCGCTTTTACGAATACTCCCTGGGTTCAGCACGAGAGAGCCGGGACTGGTACTACAAGGGACGCCATATCCTGGGCGAGACTGTTGTCCAGCATCGCCTGCAACTTCTCACCGAAGTCATTCGCCTGCTGCTGACCATGGTTCCACAACAGCGTAGAAGCATCCTCCGTGAGAACAGCGTCCCGTACTACACCGGTTCGGACAACACCCAGGCGAACACATCCGCCCGCTGGGAGAAGCTCGACGACCTGTTGCGAGATATTCCCCTACCCACGAGCGAATAGAATGCCAGGCTCAACCACGTTTCTTACGTTTTACGCATTACGTTTTACGTTTTACGCAGTGAGTGTCATAGCATCATAGCATAGGAGTGAACCCATGACAGAGAAATACATTGGCCAACGCCTTAAACGCAACGAGGACCCCCGCCTGCTGACCGGTCAGGCCCTGTTCGTGGACGACGTGGAGATCCCCGGCATGCTGCACGCCGCCTTCCTGCGCAGCGACCACGCCCACGCCCGCCTGGTGAGCATTGACGTGTCGGCGGCCCGCGACCGGCCCGGCGTCGTCGCCGTCTACACCGCCGAGGACATGGGCGACGACTGGCAGCACGGCCCGCCGCTGGTCTCCCCGCCTCCCACGGTCGAGGACGTCGTCTTCCACTCCCGCACCCAGGTGCCCCTGGTCAAGGACAAGGTGCGGCACGCCGGCGAGCCGCTGGCCATGGTCATCGCCGAAAGCCGCTACATCGCCGAGGACGCCGTCGAAGACATCGTCGTTGATCTCGAACCGCTGGGCGCGGTGGTGGGCTTAGAGGAGGCTCTGCAGCCCGACGCCCCGCTCGTCCACGACGACCTGGACTCGAACCTGGCCGCCCACCTCGCCCAGGAGAAGGGCGACTACGCCGCCGCCCGCGAGCAAGCCGACGTGGTCATCAGCCGGCGCATCGTCATTGACCGCGGCGTGGCGGGAGCGATGGAAAACAGGGGCTACGTGGCCCATTGGAACGCCAAGAGCCGGGAACTGACCCTGTGGGACACTACTCAGTCGCCCATCCCCATCCGCAACGGCCTGGCCAAGATGTTCGGCCTGTCCGAGCACCAGGTACGGGTGATCGCCCCCTTCGTCGGCGGCGGCTTCGGCCCCAAGATCATGATGTTCTACCCCGAAGAAGTGCTGGTCACCTGGGCCACGCTGCAACTGGGCCGCCCCGTCAAGTGGATCGAAGACCGCCAGGAGAACTTCTTCGCCACCACCCAGGAGCGGGGGCAGATCCACGACGCCGAGATCGCCCTCACCGGCGATGGGCACATCCTGGGCGTGCGCGACGTGTTCCTGCACGACACGGGCGCTTACGACCCCTACGGCCTGACCGTGCCCCTCAACACGCAGTGCCACGTGCTGGGGCCGTACAAGATCCCCAACTACTCCACCGACCTCAAGGTCGTCTTCACCAACAAGACCATCGTCACCCCCGTGCGGGGGGCCGGCCGGCCGCAGGGCGTGTTCATCATCGAGCGGCTGCTGGACGTGGCCGCCAAGGAGCTGGGCATAGACCCGGTGGAGATCCGCCGCCGCAACCTCCTGCCGCCCGACGTCTTCCCCTACGACAACGAGATCATTGACCAGGCCTTTGTGCCCCTGGTCTTCGACAGCGGCAACTACGAGCCGCTGCTGGACAAGGCCACGGCCACGATCGGCTACGAGCGTTTTCTGAGGGACGAACAGCCCCGACTGCGGGCCGCGGGGCGGCACGTGGGCATCGGCGTCGTCTGCTTCATCGAGACGACTGGCGTCGGCCCCTACGAGGGCGCACGGGTCACCGTGGAAGCCAGCGGCCAGATCAATGCAGCCACCGGCGTGGGCACGCAGGGCCAGGGGCACTTCACTTCCTTCGCCCAGGTCGTCGCCGACCAGTTGGGCGTGAGCCCCCGCGACGTGCACCTCGTCACCGGCGACACGGCCCAGTTCCATTGGGGCACGGGCACCTTCGCCAGCCGCGGCGCGGTGGTCGCCGCCAACGCCATCAACGCCGCCGCCGCGGCCGTGCGCGGCAAGGTCCTCAAGCTGGCCAGCAAGGTGCTGGAAGCACCCGAAGAGGAGCTGGAGTTGGTGGACGGGCAAGTGCGGGTGGCCGACGTCCCGCAACGCTCCATCAGCCTGGGCGAACTGGCTGTGCTGGCCAACCCCCTGCGCGGCGCCGTGGAGCCGGGCACCGAGCCGGGCCTGGAGGCCACGGCCTACTTCGGCCCCAAATACGGGGCCACGGCCAGCGGCGTCCACGCGGCCATCGTCGAGGTAGACACGGAAACGATGATGGTGGACGTCCAGCGCTACGTCATCGCCGAAGACTGCGGCACCCTGCTCAACCCGCTGATCGTGGATGGCCAGTTGCATGGCGGCCTGGCCCTGGGCATCGGCAACTCCTTCTACGAAAAGCTGGTCTACGACGAGAACGGCCAGCTTCTCAACGCCTCCTTTGCCGACTACCTGATCCCCACGGCGCTGGAGGTGCCGCGGGCGGAGATCAGCCATCTGGAGACGCCATCGCCGCTCAACCCGCTGGGCAGCAAAGGCGTGGGCGAAGGCGGGACGATTCCGGTGCCCTCCGTGTTCGTCCAGGCCGTGGAGAACGCCCTGGCCGACTACGGCCTGGAAATCATGGAAGCGCCGCTTAGCCCCAACAGGTTGTTCGAGTTATTGCAGGCAGCGAGAGTGGAACGTGAAACGTAAAACGTGAAACGTAACTGTCACGCATCACGTTTTACGTTTTACGCATTACGTTTTACGCATCACGCATCACGGCAGGAGAAAACACATGAAACTGAAAGGTGAATACATCTTCGATGGTCCTCGCCAGGACGTGTGGGAGTTGGTGCGCGACCCGGAGGTGCTGGCCACCGCCTTGCCCGGCGCCCAAAGCCTGAACCAGGTCAGCGAAAGCGAGTACGAGGGCACGATGCACGTGCGCATCGGGCCGGTGTCTGGCGCCTTCTCCGGCCGCGTCGTCGTCTCCGACGAGGTGCCGCCCGAGAGCTACACGCTGACGGTGGAGGGCAAAGGCAATCCCGGCTGGGCCAGGGGCAGTGGCCACGTCCAACTGGCGGACCAGACCGATGGCACGACGCTCATGACGTACGAGGGCGACGTTAACATTGGTGGGCGGCTGGCCAGCGTGGGCCAGCGGCTGATTGACAGTGTGAGCAAAAGCCTGATCCGTCAGGG
>JACNHM010000594.1:2317-4954 GCA_014383605.1 Chloroflexota bacterium | reverse complement strand
CTACCAGGACCCCATGCAGGCCCTCAATCCTTCCATGCGCCTGGGCGACCAGATGGCCGAGGTGCTGACCGTTCACCGGGGCATGAAGAAAAAAGATGCCGAAGAAAAATGCATCGAGATGTTGAAACGGGTCTACATGCCCGACCCGGCCAACGTCATGCGGCGCTATCCCCACCAGATCTCGGGCGGACAACAGCAGCGCGTGGTCATCGCCATGGCCCTGCTCAACGACCCGGCCCTGCTGATCATGGACGAGCCGACCACCGCCCTGGACGTGACCGTCGAGGCGGCCGTGCTGGACCTGATCGCCGACCTCCAGCGCGATTTTGACACGGCCATCATGTACATCAGCCACAATCTGGGCGTCGTCGCCCGCGTGTCCACCAAGGTGGCCGTCATGTACGCTGGCGAGATCGTTGAACGGGCTTCGGTGGCGGATGTCTACCTGAGACCCCATCACCCCTACAGCCAAGGGCTGATGCACTGCGTGCCCCGGTTGGGCATGGACAAGCGCAGTAGTTATCTTTATCCCATTCGGGGGCGGGTACCATCGCCCGCGAACCTACCGCCGGGTTGCATCTTTGAACCGCGTTGCGACTATGCCCGGGAAGAGTGTCGCTTGAAAAAGCCGCCACTGCGTCAGGTTGAGACCGGCCATTGGGCCCGTTGCCACTTCGCCGAAGAGATCGCCCAGATGAAGTGGGAAGCGCCGGAGGAGATACTGGAACAACTGGCAACTCCGGCCGAGTTCGACCGAGCGGCCGAACCGATCCTGAAAGTATCCCACGCCAAAACGTACTATGAAGCTCCCTCGAAGAAGCTCATCGGCGGGGAGAAACTACACGTCAAGGCGGTGGACGATGTCAGCGTCACGGTACGAAAGGGTGAAACGCTGGGCGTCGTCGGTGAGTCGGGCTGTGGCAAGAGCACGTTGGTCAAGACCATCATCGGCATGGAAAAGCCGACCGGCGGCGAGTTCGAGTTCATGGGGCTGGACATCTCAACCCCCGTGTCCAAGCGGGACCTGTCCATTATCCAGGAACTCCAAATGGTGTTCCAGAACCCAGATTCCACGCTCAATCCCTCTTTTACCGTCGGCGCCCAGATTGGGCGCCCGCTGCGACGCTTCAAAACCGTGCCCAAGGCCCAGGTCCGCGCCGAGGTGGTGCGCCTGCTGGAAATGATGAGGTTGAGTGAGCGTTACTACGACCGCCTGCCCCGCCAGCTCAGCGGCGGCGAGAAGCAACGGGTGGGCATTGCCCGCGCCATTGCCGGCCGCCCGGAGCTGGTGCTGTGCGACGAGCCGGTCTCGGCCCTGGACGTCTCGGTCCAGGCGGCGGTGCTCAACCTTTTGTTGGAGATTCAGCATGAGCTGGGCACAACCATGATCTTCATCGCCCACGACCTGAGCGTGGTGCGCTTTTTCTGCGACCATATCGCTGTGATGTACCTGGGCCAGATCGCCGAAATCGGCCCCGCCGAGGCGATCTACGCGCCGCCCTACCATCCCTACACCGAAGCTCTGCTCGCGGCGGTGCCCATTCCCGATCCCAGTGTAGAGCAGAAACATATCCGTCTGAGTGGCAACGTGCCCAGCGCCCTGAACCCGCCCAGTGGCTGTCGCTTCCACACTCGCTGTCCGCGTCGGGCAGAGATGCTGCTGGACGGCGGAAAGGTCTGCGAGGTGGAGGCGCCGCCGTGGCGGGACGCCGGGAACGAGCACCGCATCTTTTGCCACATTCCGTTGGAGACACTGCGCCAGATGGAGGCGGTGGTTACTATCGAGGAGGAGGAAGTCAATGCTGGTTAAGGACTACATGACCCGCCATCCGCTGATGGCGGAGCCAACCATGTCCATCGTCGAAGCGCAACGTTACATGGGAGAGAACAACATCCGTCATCTGCCCGTCATCGGCGATGGGAAACGCTTGCTGGGCCTGGTCACTCGCCAATCCTTGCTCGTGGACCCGGGCAGGTTGGGCAGTCTCGACGTCTGGGAGATCACTCGTTACCTGACTGGGCTGACCGTCAAAGATGTGATGGTCAAGGTCAGGGATGTCATCACCATAAGCGAGGATGCCACGGTAGAAGAGGCGGCCCGCGTCATGATAGATAAGAAGATCGGTGGTTTGCCTGTGTTAGAAGAAGGCATCGTAATAGGCATCATCACCGAGACCGATCTACTGGCCCATTTGACGAATCTGCTAGGATGGTCTGTACGCGGCGTGCGCGTCACGGTGCGCGTGCCCGATAAGACTGGAGAATTTGCCAAGGTCACCGGTGCTATTGCCTCACAGGGTTGGGGAATCTACGCCGCCGGCGGCGTTCCTGCGCCCAAGCATCCAGGCTACTGGGATGCCGTCTTTAAGGTGCGAAACGTGCCCAAGGACGATCTGGTTGCTGTGTTGGAAAAGATTGAAGGTCAGGAAATCGTGGATGTCCGCGAAGTGTAAGAAATGGCCCGACTCACGCGCATCGTCTCAACCATAGATTCGCACACCGCCGGTGAACCGACCCGCCTGGTGGTGGGGGGGCTGCCACCTTTGCGAGGCGCCACGATGGCAGAGAGGATGATCTACGCACGGAACGAACTTGACGGCCTCCGCGGTTTGCTTATGCTCGAACCGCGAGGCCGTC
>JACNHM010000594.1:0-1500 GCA_014383605.1 Chloroflexota bacterium | reverse complement strand
GGGCCTACCTGACCGGTTTCCACCAATTCGTCCTCGATCCTGATGACCCCTTTCCCCACGGCTTTTCCCTGACCGACTTTGATTGCGAAAAGGAGCTACTCCCATGAAAGCTGGATCCACAAAGCTGATCACCCCTCGACTCCAGGTGTTGACCGAAGACCAGAAGGAGACCCTCTTTCTGAGTGTTCTCGAGGTACTGGAACACACCGGGGTTCGCGTGGACAACGACGAGGGTTTGGAACTGTTCAGCAGCGCCGGTGCGCGCGTAGTAGGCCCGCACCGGCGTGTTTGTATCCCCTCGTACCTGGTGGAAGATGCGCTGGCCAGCGCGCCCCGTCGTATTACTATCTACAATCGGCTGGGCGAGCGGGTTATGTTCTTGGAAGACCGTCGCGTCTATTTTTGCAGCCAGACGGACTCAACCTTTTTCTTTGACCCCTTTGACGGCACCCGTCGGGCATGCGTGCGAGCCGACGCCCGGTTGGGCGCTGTGGTTTGCGACGCGCTGCCCAACATTGACATGGTGTCCTTTTCGTCTATTTACAGCGACGTTCCCGGGCGGATTGCCATTCGCATCGGCCACAAGGACACGGTGATGAATTGCACCAAGCCGCTCATGCACGGCACGGGGGACTTCGCCAGCCTGAAGGCCGTGGCCGAGATGGCTGCTGTGGTCGCAGGCGGCTGGGATGAGTTGGCCCGGCGGCCCTACTACGTCCACTATGCCGAGCCTCTATCGCCCCTGACGCACACCAACGAAGGAGTGGCCAAGCTCCTCTTCTGCGTCGAGCACGGCATCCCGGTGATCTACACCCCGATGACCCTGGCCGGAAGTTCGGCGCCGGTGACCGCGGCCGGCAACCTGGTGGCTTGCATCGCCGAGTCGTTGAGCGGGCTGGTGATGGCCCAGCTCAAGAAGCGTGGTTCGCCCTTTATCTTCGGCGGTGTGCCGACGATCATTGACATGTCCACCATGCTGGTCTCCTACGGCGCTCCAGAGATGAGCCTGTGGTCGGCGGCGCTGGCCGAGATGGCCCATTATCTCCACCTGCCTGTCTTCAGCACGGCTGGCTGTACCGATGCCGTGACATTCGACCAGCAGGCGGCGGCCGAGTCGGCCATCTCCTGCCTGATGGCAGCCCTGAGCGGGGCCAACCTGGTTCACGACGTGGGTTTCACCGAGGCCGCCAACTCTGCTTCGTTGGAGTTGATCGCCGCCACTGACGAGTTCATCGGCATGATCCGCTGCATCATGGACGGGATCGAGGTCACGCCGGAGACGCTGGCCCTGGACGTGATGGATCGGGTAGGTCCCGGCGGCAGTTATTTCGGTGAGAAGCACACCGTCCGCCACTTTCGCCAGAACTGGTTCCCCAGATTGCTGAACCGGCACAACTATGAGCAGTGGACGGCAGCCGGGGGGCTATCCCTGGGAGACAAGGCCAACCAGCGTGTGCGCCAGATTCTGCAGGAGCACAAGCCGGAACCGCTGCCGCCAGA
>JACNHM010000188.1 GCA_014383605.1 Chloroflexota bacterium | reverse complement strand
GCCTTGAGATTCCAATTCTTCGATTTCTCCGAAGTCGGTCAAAGGTCATGCTAACAATGCAACGTAACGCCAAAAAGACGACAAATCGTGAACTGCTTTCCACTCTACAGATGACCGATCTTTATTTTTTGCAAAATCTGAAGCTTTTTGGTGAGATAGGGGGATATTTCCTGCGGTTTCTTGGTAAGGGCTAAACATATCCCAGTATATTTGGGTTGCCCTGAGAATTTTATCGGAGTGATATAGCTTGTGTAACTCTACAATTAATCCCGCCGTGTTGCTGCGTTCAGATGTCTTTACTGCCTTCCAAGCAAATAAAATTGATACCACAGCGGCTATTGCAGATATTGCACTGATTAAAATTCCTGTGATTTGAGTTACTTGAGACATAGTTCGTTTTACCCTCCCGAACAAAAATATGCCGAGATCATCATAAGAGCATACACTTCTACAGAAGTCTTCCACATAATCATCCCCCTGAGAATCTTATGCGGAAGCCCTGTCATGCATGCTTGCCCAGGCCACCTGGCGCACACTCAGCCGCACGCAGCATCTAGACGGCCAGCAGTCGCTTGGGCTCCCACCCTGCGTTGACGCTCGAGTCCGCCGACGTGGGAGCCTGCTCTGCTGCAAAACAATGCACCTCTGATACTACTCGGCCAGTTCACCGAACCTGGCCATGATGGCCAGGGCCGGGTCAATGGGCACCTCGGTCCGCTGGACGTCCTCGGGGATGCTGATGGTGGGCGTCGGGCGGATGGTCTTGCCGGCGAACTGCGGCAGCCACTGCCGCTCCGCCTCCAGCATCTCCGTGGCCATCTCCCGGATCTCCTTGAGGGTGAGCACGGCAGAGGTCAGCGGATCCAGGGCGATGGCCTGGACGATGTGCTCGGGGTCGCCGGTGAGGGCCGCTTGCACGGCCAGCCGCTGCACGTTGATGTTGGTCATGTTCAGCGCCGCGCACTGCGGCGGCAGGTCGCCGACGATGGTTTTGTGCAGACCAGCGCCGTCGGCGTACATCGGCCCCTCGGCGCAGCAGTCGGGCGGCAGGTTGGCGATCATGCCGCCGTTGCGCACGTTGCCGTTGAACTTGAAGGTACGCCCCGTCTCCAGCGCCTCGATGACGTACGACCCGTACTCGACGCTGCGGGAGGGCAGCTCCACCGGCTCGTCGGCCAGGATGTCGCCCGAAGCGTACTTCTCGGCCACGTACTTGCACCAGGCGTAGTAGGCGCCGCTCTCGCCGCCGAAGGCCGGCTCGTCGCAGTAGAGGTCGAGGGCCATCTGGTTCTTGCGGAACCAGGGCACGTATTCCGCCAGGTGGCCCGTGGACTCGGTCATGAAGTAGCCGAAATGGCGGAAGACCTCGCCGCGCACCTTCTCGTTGACGTAGTACTCGGGCAGCTCGAACCGCTCCCGCAGCAGGGGATAGAGGTCCTGGCCGTGGTGCTCCAGCTTGAGGAACCAGCCCATGTGGTTGATGCCGGCGCAGAGCTGATCTATCTCCTCCTTGGGCACGCCCACGTAGCCGGAGATGAGGTCCAGCGTGGTCTGCACGCCGTGGCAGAGGCCCACGAAGTTGACGTTGGTGGTGCCCAGCGCCCAGCAGACCATGGCCATGGGATTGACGTACTGCAGGATCAGCGCCTCCGGGCAGAGCTCCTCCATGTCCCGGGCCAGGTCCATCATCACGGGGATGGAACGCAGGGCGCGGAAGACGCCGCCCGGCCCCAGCGTGTCGCCGATGCACTGATCCACGCCGTACTTCAGCGGGATCTTGTAGTCGGCTGCAAAGCCCTCGATGCCGCCCACCTGGAAGGTGGTGATGACGTAGTCAGCACCCTTCACTGCCTCGCGGCTGTCGGTGGTCAGCCAGACCCTGGCCGGCAGGTCGTTGGCCTCGATCACCCGTTGCACGAAAGACTCCACGTAGGGCGTCCGGCGGGTGCTGGGGGCCATGAGGGCGAATTCGGTATCCTCCAGGCCACCGGTGGCCAGAATGTCCAGGATCAGCGTCTTGCAGAAGACGATGCTTCCCGCGCCGATGATCGCAACTTTCGCCATGTTCAACCTCCAGTGATGAGATTTCTTGAACGTCTGGAGCAGACGCCGATGCGCCGAGCAATGCCCTCTCACGGTAACCATCCCAAAGGTCAGCCGCCACCCCGAAACGAGGGCACAGCGTGGTTGGCTGGCATGTGTCTGGCGATTCCCGCTCCTTTGGCCTAGACAAACTCGTACACAGGAACTTGAATGATACGCTGGGGTTCCTTCTGTGCCCAGATCATCGCCTGCAAGCGTTCTACTGTAGCAGGTGAGAATAACTGCTCGCCAGTTTCTACATTCACCCGTGCTGGAACATTGTCAACCACAATGAGTTGGCCGTTCACCTCAAGCATGTAAGAGACTCTTCTCTCTACCAGTCTCTCTTTCCACTGATAACCCTTCATCTCACACTCTCACCCTGAAATCAGCCCATTGGGCCGGGTTCGGTTCGTACAGGGTAACGATCTTCAGCAGCGGGCGAGACGGGTAACTGCATTGAATGTGCTTTGAGAATTCAAATAACCCCGCTTGGATCTTGTTGCGTATGTGCTCAATCATCAGCTAAACTACGTGTTAGACCCGGCCTCAAGTATCTGAAACACCTCGTCCCTGCTGACTGTCTCGGTTTGCTCCCCCTCTTGGATAGCGTAGCCGAAACCAACGTCCGATAATGCCTCGCCAAGCACGTCAGCCAGCCAGTCTCGCCTCTCCTCGAAGACTTCCAGAACGGCTGATTTGACCACATCCTTGAGCCTGACTTCATCAACCGGTGCCACATTCATAACAGGTTTCCTCCACAACCGAAGCTATCGTGTGTCAAGATCATTTCAGACGGTTTTACACCGCGATGCGCGTGCCATCCGGCTGGAAGTAATGCAGCCGTTGGCGGATGATGTCGAACTTCACCGGATCGCCGAGGCGCAGATCGGTCATGCCGGACACCAAACTCACGACGGTCTTCTCCCCTGCCCTGACGTGCAGGATCGTTTCCACGCCCAGGGGTTCGACCAGAATGATCTCGCCGGGGAAATCGCCCTCGCCGTGGATCTGCACGTCCTCGGGCCGCACGCCCAGCAGGAACGAAGAGGGCAGACATCCTTCCTGGGGCACGGGCAGGTGAATCGTGCTGCCGGTCACGTGCAGCGTGCTGTTTTCACAATACGCCTCATGCAAGTTGATACGCGGCGTGCCGACGAGCTGGGCTACGAAGGTCATGGCTGGCCGGTCGTAGATGTCCTCGGGCGTGCCGATCTGCACGATGCGCCCCTTGTTCAGCACTCCGATGCGATCGCCCATGGTCAGCGCCTCGATCTGGTCGTGGGTGACGAAGAGCGTGGTGCTGCCCTGAGTCTTCTGCAGGTGCTTCAGTTCCACCCGCAGGGCCTCGCGCAGTTTGGCATCCAGGTTGGAAAGCGGCTCGTCCATGAGATAAAGCCGCGGCTCCCGGACCAACGCCCGGCCCAGGGACACCCGCTGCATCTCGCCACCGGAGAGGCGCGCGGTCTTGCGCTTCAGCAGGTGGCCGATGCGAAGCTTTTCGGCGGTCTCGGTGACCCGCTCCTTGATCTCGGGCTCCCGGATCTTGCGCATGGGGGAGCGCAGTGGGAAGGCCAGGTTGTCGTACACCGTCATGGTCGGATACAGCGAGTACTGCTGGAATACGAAGGCGACGTCGCGATCCGCCGGCGCCAGCGCATCCACGGACTGCCCATCGAACAGCACGTGGCCTTCGTTGGGCTTCTCCAGCCCGGCGATCACGCGCAGGGTGGTCGTCTTTCCGGCGCCGGTCGGCCCCAGCAACACGAAGAACTCGGAGTCCTGGATGTCAAAGGATACGTTCCTGAGAGCGGTGATGTCCCCAAAGGTCTTGGAGATGTTCTGCAATGTGATCTGACTCATGATCTATACCTCTCAGAGGCCCATAGCGGCAGGCTTGGCGACAGCAGCCTCGGTCTGGGGATCGAAGAAACGGACCATCTCGGGGTTCAGGTCGAAGCTGATCTCCTCTCCTATGTCGTGGACGACACCGCGGCGGGTCCGCACGTGCACGATCTCGGTCTCCACGCTTTCGTTGGCCTCCGCGGTCAGGCTGGCGTGCAGCATCGTGTAGGGTCCGTGCATGTCCGAGGCATAGACCGAGGCCCGAATGGCGCCCTTGCCGTTGACATGGGCGGCCTCGGGGCGGAAGCCCACGATCACGTCCTCCCCCTGCAAGGTGGCGGCCAGTTGCGGCTTCCAGGTATCGGGCACGGGGTAGGTGCTGCCGCCGTGCAGGAGAACGGTGCCGTCGCCATACTTCCCCGGCATGAGACACATGCCCGGGCTGCCGATGAAATTGGCCACGAAGAGATTGGCCGGGTCACGGTAGACCTGATCGGGGGTGCCGACCTGCTGGACCACGGCGTTGGACATGACCACGATGCGATCGCCCATGGCCATGGCCTCGACCTGGTCGTGGGTGACGTAGACCGAGGTGGCATGCTGGGCCAGGTGCAGCGCCTTGATCTCGGCGCGCATGGCCTCGCGGAACTCGGCATCGAGGGCGCCCAGAGGCTCGTCCATCAGGAAGCAGGCCGGCCTGCGCACCAATGATCGGGCCAGGGCCACCCGCTGCTGGTCACCGCCGCTCAACGCCCCCGGGCGTCGCTTGAGCAGGTGCTCGATGCGCAGCATCTTGACCACCTCGCCGACACGCTCCTCTATCTCTCTGCGCTTCATCCCCTGCGACTCCAGCGGGAAGCGAATGTTCCGCAGCACGGTCATGTGGGGATACAGGGCGAAGAACTGGAAGACGAAGGCGATATCCCGCTCGCTGGGGACCAGCCAGGTGACGTCCTTGCCGTTGATGAAGACCTTGCCGCCGGTGACCGCCTCCAGCCCGGAGATCATGCGCAGCGTGGTCGTCTTGCCACACCCTGAAGGCCCCAGAAGCACGACAAACTCGCCGTCGTGGATGGTCAGGTCCATGGGCTTGACGGCGTGCAGATCGCCGAATTTCTTCTCAACTTGTCGTAGTTCGATGGTAGCCATATTCTAGCCTTTCCTCAGACCAAGAAACCAGAGCTAGAAACCCGGTTTCTGCCGATCTCTCACTGGCGGATCGCGCCGAAGGTGACGCCGCGCAGCAGGTGGTTGCGCAGGGCGAAGGTCACGATGACCACAGGGATCAGGAAGAGCAACGATCCCGCGGCGATGGAACCCCATTCGATGCCGCCAACGCCCAGCATGGACGGGATGGAGGGCGGCGCCGTGCGGGCCTTGTCGCCGGTCAGCATCAGCGCGAAGGCGTACTCGTTCCAGGCGAAGATCAGGCAGAAGACGGCCGTGGCCACGATGCCCGTGGCCGCCTGGGGCAGCACGACCTTGCGGAAGGCCTGCAGCCGGCTGTAGCCATCCACCAGCGCCGCCTCCTCGTACTCCTTGGGGATCTCGTCGATGAAGCCCTTGAGCAGCCAGACGGAGAACGAGAGGTTAAACGCCGTATAGAGCAAGATCATGCCGATGTGCGTATCGTACAGGCCGACCGCCCGGTACATCAGGAAGATGGGGATCGTCACCACCACCGGCGGCAACATGCGGGTGCTCAAGATGAAGAAGAGCAGGTCGCCCTTGCCCTTGATGTCGTAGCGGCTGAAGGCATAGGCCGACAATACCCCCAGGGCCACCGACAGCAGCGTCGACGACACGGCGATGATCAGCGAGTTGCGCAGCCTGCCGACGAATTTGCTCGGCCCCAGGATACGCATGCCCCGTATCAGCGCCTGCTGCTCCCAGAAGTTCAGGTCGGTGCGCTCCTGGTACTCCTTCAGCTTCCCGAACGACAGCTGGCTGCGATCAGCAAATAGGCCAATGAATCCATCCCACGACGGTTTGAAGAAGACCTTGGGCGGCGAAGCGGTAGCATCGGGCCGCGACTTGATCGCGGTCATGGCCATCCAGACCACGGGGATGAGCATGACAATCGTGAGCAGGATCGAGATGACAATGCGCGCCGTCACGCCAGCCCTGGCGCGCGGGGTAACCTGGTCCACGCGCACCGAGTCCACCACCGGCGAGCCGGGTCCGCTCTCTGACCAATTGGAGTCTCTTGCGTTTGTCGCCATGCTAGGCCTCCTGCATCCTGTTGAGATACCGGACGTAGACGTTGCTCACCCCGACGATCACGATCAACATGATGTAGGCGAGCGCGCTGGCAACGCCGGTGCGGGCCTGGCCCTGGAAGACCATACGGTAGAGGGCGACGGACACCGTCTCGGTAGCGTTGCCCGGCCCGCCGCCCGTGAGGCCCATCACCAGGTCGAAGGCCTTGAGCGCCTCGATGGTGCGGAAGAGCACGGCGAGCATCAGCAGGGGCGCCACCTGGGGCAGCGTGATGCGCCAGAACTGGCGCCAGCCGCTGGCTCGGTCGATGGCCGCCGCCTCGTAAATGTAGTCAGGTATGGCTTTGAGACCGGATAGAGACAGCAGCATCACAAACGGACTCCACATCCACACGTCGACGATCACAACGGACCACAGGGCGTGGTCCTTCAGCCAAATGGGCGCCGTCGCCAGATTCCAGAATCCAATCAGATAATTGAAGATGCCCATGAGCGGGTTGAAGATCAGCTTCCAGAAGAGACCCACCACCGCGGGCGAGAGCATCATGGGGATCAGGATGAGGGTCGTGAGCAGCCCGTTGCCCTTGAACTTGGCATGCAGCAGCAGCGCCATGGCAAAGCCGACCAGGGTCTGCAGCAACACCGATAACAATGCGTAACGCCCGGTGACGGCGAAGCTCTGCCAGATCTTGGGGTTGGTCAGGAGGGCACCGAAGTTGCCTGTGCCAATCCACAGCGGCGACACTTTACCACTGTGCGAATACTGGGTGAAGCTGAGGTACAGGCTGTAGAACAGCGGGAAGATGTTCCAGATGACCAGCAGCACCAGGGTGGGCACAATAAACAGCCGCTGGATCGCGGCATCACCGATCTGGCGGCGACGGGTGCGCGGCGCCGGGGCGATCTGTGTGGAATTGTCCATGCCACAAGCCTCTCGTTTCAGGAAAAGGCAGCAGATGCTACAGGGCGGCGGGGTTGCCGCCGCCCTGTGTCGACAGCGAGATCGGTCCGGGAAGCGGGCCCTGTGGGGGACACCGCATCCCGAACGATCTCTTTGAGATTGAACCTGCTACGGCAGGTAGCCGTAGGTCTTGAAGATGGCCTCGTGCTCGGCGGCGATGGCATCCAGCGCTTCCTGCGCCGTGCCCTGTCCACCCACCACGTAGTTGCTCAACGCAGCCTGCGCCGAAGGCAACAGCTCGCCATACTCGGGAATGTTGTAGAAGTCCTTCACCATCCCCATCGTCTCGGCGAACGCCGCATTGTACGGCGCAGCCGCCAGGAACTCAGGAGAAGCCAGCGCCTTCTTGTTGCAGGTGTAGCCGCCCAGCGCTGCCCACTCCATCTGGATGTCATCCTGCGCGAACCACTCGATGAAGGCCAGGGAGGCCGCCTTGCGCTCGTCGCTGATGTAGGCGTTGATGCTCGTGCCCTGGCCGCCCAACGAAGCATACTGCTGCCCGTAAGGCCCCGGCGGGTTGGAGAAGAACCCCACCTTGTCCCAGTAGTTCGGGTCCGTGCCCGGATTCGCCAGCGCCGGCAAGAACGCAAAGTAGTTCATCGAGAACACCGCCTGCCCGTTGATGAAGTAGTCGTTCATCTCCGGGAAGAAGCTGTTCGTGTTCCCGGGAGGACCACTGTCGTACAGCGCCTTGTAGGCCTCCAACGACTCCACGCACTCCGGCTTGTTCACCACACCGTCAACCTTGAAGGCCTCGTTCCAGTCGCAGCCGTAGGTGAACAGCGAGTTCTGGAACCCCATCGTGATCGCATCGTAGTCCTTCTGCGTGTACACCGCCGCTCCGTAGATGTTCTCGTCCGGGCGATAGAAGAACTCCGACATGTCCACGAATTCGTTGTAGTCCTTCGGCGGCACCGAGTACTCGTACCCATACTCCGCCGCAAAGGCCGCCTTCTCGTCAGGATTGTCCACCAGGTCCGTCCGGTAGGCCCAGCCATTGGCGTCACCCTCGGTCGGATAGGCGTAGTAGTTGCCCGATCCCGGCGGATACTCGCCATAGTACGTCAGCGTCGCCGCAGTGACCGTGTCCTTCAGGCCTGTGGAGGTCAGGAAGCCGGTCATGTCCACGTAGTGGCCCTCGGTCACGGCCTGGCCGATCCACTGGCTGTCGCCCACGACCATGTCGAACCCGGTGCCACGGGCCGCCCACTCCGCCGATACGCGGTTGAAGTAGCTGCCCCAGGGCTCCTGCACGACGGTGACCTTGACGCCGGTCTCCGCCTCGAACATATTGCCGACTTCCTGCAGATAGTTGGCGGGATCCCACTCGGCCCACCAGATCACCAACTCCTCGACATTGCCCAGGTCAGGCGTTATCCCCACGGGGGCCTCGCCCTCCTTGAGGTAGCCGTAGGTCTTGAAGATGGCCTCGTGCTCGGCGGCGATGGCATCCAGCGCTTCCTGCGCCGTGCCCTGTCCACCCACCACGTAGTTGCTCAACGCAGCCTGCGCCGAAGGCAACAGCTCGCCATACTCGGGAATGTTGTAGAAGTCCTTCACCATCCCCATCGTCTCGGCGAACGCCGCATTGTACGGCGCAGCCGCCAGGAACTCAGGAGAAGCCAGCGCCTTCTTGTTGCAGGTGTAGCCGCCCAGCGCTGCCCACTCCATCTGGATGTCATCCTGCGCGAACCACTCGATGAAGGCCAGGGAGGCCGCCTTGCGCTCGTCGCTGATGTAGGCGTTGATGCTCGTGCCCTGGCCGCCCAACGAAGCATACTGCTGCCCGTAAGGCCCCGGCGGGTTGGAGAAGAACCCCACCTTGTCCCAGTAGTTCGGGTCCGTGCCCGGATTCGCCAGCGCCGGCAAGAACGCAAAGTAGTTCATCGAGAACACCGCCTGCCCGTTGATGAAGTAGTCGTTCATCTCCGGGAAGAAGCTGTTCGTGTTCCCGGGAGGACCACTGTCGTACAGCGCCTTGTAGGCCTCCAACGACTCCACGCACTCCGGCTTGTTCACCACACCGTCAACCTTGAAGGCCTCGTTCCAGTCGCAGCCGTAGGTGAACAGCGAGTTCTGGAACCCCATCGTGATCGCATCGTAGTCCTTCTGCGTGTACACCGCCGCTCCGTAGATGTTCTCGTCCGGGCGATAGAAGAACTCCGACATGTCCACGAATTCGTTGTAGTCCTTCGGCGGCACCGAGTACTCGTACCCATACTCCGCCGCAAAGGCCGCCTTCTCGTCAGGATTGTCCACCAGGTCCGTCCGGTAGGCCCAGCCATTGGCGTCACCCTCGGTCGGATAGGCGTAGTAGTTGCCCGATCCCGGCGGATACTCGCCATAGTACGTCAGCGTCGCCGCAGTGACCGTGTCCTTCAGGCCTGTGGAGGTCAGGAAGCCGGTCATGTCCACGTAGTGGCCCTCGGTCACGGCCTGGCCGATCCACTGGCTGTCGCCCACGACCATGTCGAACCCGGTGCCACGGGCCGCCCACTCCGCCGATACGCGGTTGAAGTAGCTGCCCCACGGCTCCTGCACGACGGTGACCTTGATGCCGGTCTCCTCTTCGTACATGTTGCCGACTTCCTGCAGGTAGTTGGCGGGATCCCATTCAGCCCACCAGATCACCAGCTCGTCGACGGCGGGTGCTGCGGGCACGACTGCAACTGGGGTTTCGGTCGGCGCGGCCGGGGCAGGGGCCTCGGTCGGCTCAGCCTCTTTAGCGCAGCTGGCCACAACCAGAACGGCGACCAATGCCAGCAACAGAACTATTCTTTTCGACATCTTGCATTCCTCCTTGTTGTTTTCTTGGGAAACGTGGTCATGTGGTTACTCAGATGTTGGTTACCTCGGTTTGATACGCTCTCCAGCACCTCCTTTCCACGAAATGCAACGCCATGGAGTCATAGGTCAAGCGGATTCGTGTTCTGCAGATGAAGAGCCGGCACCGCCCAATTGCCCGTGCGTGGGCAATCCCACCGCGGCGTGGCCCGCCCAGCCTCGGAGAAACAAAGCATAATGAGGAGCGATTGATCTGGGGTAGCTTGTCGAAAAACATCACGACATCAGAAGCCATCTGGATGGCGTTGTCTTTTGAAAACGATGTCATGATATCGTTTTCAACGCGGCCGCATTATAGCAGATTCTCCATGGTCTGTCAAACAGAAGTCGAAAGGTTTTGCCTCATCCCCAAAACTGAAAAGGCGTCACCGGCTCGATGCGCTCAATGCGCCGGACATCCGACTTGTGGACGAGCACCTGCGCCTGCGCCGCGCTGTTAACCACCCGTCCGATGTTGGGCACATCCACCCGGCGCATGTGCTGCTCCGTGCCCTCGGCCGGTTTCCCACCACGCAAGTGTCGTTCTCTCAGGCCCTCGAGCAGGGTGTCCAGGCCGGCGGAGATGAACACCCGCACGTCGAATAACTCGTGAAAGCGCAGCCAAGGCTCTTCGTCCAGCAGCAGATAGTTGCCCTCCACCACCACGATGCGGTGCCAAGGGGCAATCGTCCCGCCGGCGGGTACCGGCTCGTGCAGCCGGCGGCTGTAGACCGGGAAGCTCACCCGCCCGCCGAGGCGCATCTCGGCCAGGCAGTCATAGGCCGCAGCCGCATCGAACGTTTCCGGCGCTCCCTTGATGCTGCGCAAAACGATCCTCTGCCCGTCCCGCCCCACGAAATGGGTTTCCAGATAACCGTTGGGATAGTGCCAGCCGTCCAGGCCGACCAGCACAGCAGAGTCATCATCTGCTTCGGCGTTGATCACGGCGACCAGGATGGTGGCGAAGGCGGTCTTGCCGCTGCCGGGCGGGCCGGCCACGGCTACCATCAGCCGGGGCACCGACCTGGATTGGGAGAGCAAAGCGGCCGCCAGTGGATGGTAGAAGCGCTCGACCTGGTCCCGATCCACCTCCAACCGGGCATCGGTCTGATCCAGGTACAAAGGTGAGCAAGCCAGGCGCTCCCAGACAACAGAGTGAGCCCTCTGTCTATCACCCACTTCACCACTCTACCAATCTACCAAGCTACCAATCTACCATCCCCCCGCACCGCCTCGATGAAGGCGACCATGTTCTCCACCGCGATGTCGCCGGGCATGTGATGGGACGGGGCGATGATGAAGCCACCGCCTCGGCCGATCTCATCCATCAGGCGGCGCGCCTCGGCCCGGATCTCCTGCACCGTGCCATGCGGGAGAGTGTTCTGCACGCTCATGCCGCCGTAGAAGGCCAGCCGATCGCCGAACTGCCGCTTCATCTCGTAGACGTCCATCACATCGGGCTGGAAAGGATTGAACACGTCCAGGCCGATCTCGATCAGGTCGGGGAACAGCGTTTGCACCTTGCCGCAGGAATGGACGAAGGCCGCCTTGCCGGCCTGTTTGATGGTGCTGAACAGTCGCGCCAGCCGCGGCTTGATGAAGCGGTGCCACAGCCGCGGGCTGAAGAGCAGTCCCTGCTGATGCCCCCAGTCGTCGCTGAACAGGAAACCGTCCACGTCGTACTTCAGAAGCTCCTGCACGACGCCCAGGTTGAAGGCCATCAGGCGGTCGAACAACTCATCCACCCATTCGGGAGCCTCCAGCATGTCCACCAGCAGCTCCGGCATACCGCGCAAGGTCCAGGCCCGTTCGAACAGCGTGAAACCATAGCTGACGTAGCGGAAGCGCTGGGAATGCTTTTCCAGGAAGGCGGGCAACTCCGCGTAGCGTCTCGGATCGAGCGGGTCGGGAAAAGTGTAGTCGCTCAGCGAGCGGCGCTGCAGCGGGTACTCTTCTGGGACGCCGATGTCCTTGTCCACGGTGCGGTTCCAGAGCACGCCGAACTCGTCGCGCAGGAAACCGGGACGCACCTCCTCGAACAAAGCCGGGCGGCGCACGCTGTAGCGCGCCATGTCGTTGTCGAGGAACACGTCCAGGTCTGCGGTGCCGTAGTAGGCCGCCAGCTTGCCGGCGGCGGCCTGCGTGAAACTGAAGTAGTAGGGCACCCGGTCGGGCTGCTGATGTCGTATGCTGGCCCAGACCCGCTCACGGCTATTCATCATACCCTTGTTCTCTCAGAAAGCGCTCCACCGTGGGGAGATCGGGGATGCCGCCGCGGCCGCCAGGCTGGGTGGCTTTGATGCCCGCAGTAGCCGTGGCGATCTGAACCGCCCGGCGGACGCTTTGGCCGCCGGCGATGCAGGCCGCATACGCACCGTGAAAGACGTCGCCACAGCCGGTGGTGTCCACGACCTCGACTCGGAAGGCCGGGAAGTGACACACCTCGCCGCCCCCCTGGGTGTACCAACAGCCACGCTCTCCCGCGGTCACCACGCAGCAGGCCCGCTCAGGCCCGGAAAGGGCACGCACCATGGCTGCCGGTTCATCTTCTCCCGTCACCTGGCCAGCCAGATGCATCCCGACGATCAGGTGATCAATCTGATGCACAAGATCAAGCACGCGAGGATGGCGGACCGCCTCAATGTCACCCACCACCGGGATTCCCTGGGCGTGGGCCAGCTCGATGATGCGTGCCCCTGTCTCCACGAGGGTGTGATCCACGAAGACCACACGGCAGCGGGCCACCAGTTCCGGCGTGATATCCGCCGGTCCCGGCTCCCTGACACCAGCCATCGAGAAGAGGATGCTGCGGTCTCCCGTGGACAGATCAACGATCACGATGGAATGGATGGGCCGCGCCGCCGGATCGTGGAGGATCGGCGCACAGTCCACCCCCTCACGCTCCAACTCCCGGCGCGTGAAACGGGACAGGTCGTCGTCGCCCAGCACGCCGCAGTAGGCGGTCTTAGCCCCCAGGCGCGCGGCGGCGACCAGCGCTGTTCCCGCCAGGCCGCCACCCTGGCGCTGCTTGTCGCGCACGAGCATTTTGCTGCCAGGCAGGGGATGCTGATCCACGTAGATCAGGTCATCCACAGCCACGGCGCCGAAGCCCAGCACATCCCAACGAGCACTCATAAGCCGGCGATCCGCAGGGCCTCCTGGGGCGTCCGGTCGTCGTGGATGACGGCCTTGAAGGCCAGCACGGCCTTGGTGATCTGGGGAAAGCTCCAGACGTTGCGGCCGATGGTGGCGCCGCGTGCGCCGCTCCGCACCACCTCGGCCATCATTCCCAGCGCCCCCTCCAGCGTGTCGTGCTTGGGGCCGCCAGCCGCCACCAGGGGCACAGGGCAACTGGCCACGATCTGGGCATGGGCTTGCACGTCGCCGCAGTAGGGCGCTTTGATCACATCCACTCCCACCTCGGCGGCGCAGCGCACGACCCAGGCGACATCTTCGGGAGCGAAGGAAATCCGGGACAGGTCGTTCTCGTCGCGGGGGTAGACGTGGCCGATGACCGGCAGCTCGTAACGGGCGGCCTCGCGCACGCAGTCGGCGATGGTGCGCAGACGGCGTCCTTCCGTGGGGCCGCGCAGGAAAGCGGAAATGGCGATGGCATCAGCGCCCAGCCGGATGGCATCTTCCGGCGTGCTCAACTGCTCATAGGCCGAATCGTCGGGCCGCCCGATGATGGCCTGGACGATCAAGGGCACCTTGCCGGCGAAGGGAGCCCAGGCCGCAGAGGCCATGCCCTTGTGCATGGTCACGGCGTCCGGCTGCGCGGCGGCGATGGCCGCCAGAGCTTCCTGCATGTGCCGCAAGCCGTCCGGTATGCCGGCCTGGTAGCCGATGAAGTGATCCACGGCCACCGAGCACAGCCGGCCGGAGGGGTGGGAGAAGAGGCGGTTCAGCCGCACTAGTTTGCCAACGTTCATCTTGTCTCCATTTGTCTCCATGTCTCACTATCAGCGGAAAAGCGGAAGGTGCGGAACCGTTCCCCTGTTTCCGCTAGTTCCGCTCTTCCTCTGACTTCGAGATCAGGCCCAGAACATCTCGCCGGGCTGCTCGAAGATGCACGCTTCCTTGAGGGCGGCCACGGCCTTGGCCAACCCCTCGTCAGAGGACATCAGCGCATCCTCGTGCTCGATGGAGATGACGTAGTCGTAGCCCACCATGCGGAAGGCGCTCATGATGCCCTTCCAGACCTCGCTGCCGTGGCCGTAGCCGATGGTGCGGAAGGTCCAGGAACGCTCGGGGATGCGGTCGTAGGGCTTGTTGTCGTTGCAGCCGTTGACGGCCACGTTGAAGGGGTCTACGTAGACATCCTTGCCGTGCACGTGGAAGATGGCCTCGCCCAGCTTGCGGATGGCCGCTACCGGGTCCACCCCGTTCCAGAAGAGGTGGCTGGGGTCGAAGTTGCAGCCGATGACCGGCCCCACCGCCTCGCGCATACGCAGCAGCGTGTCCACGTTGTAGACCAGCATGCCCGGGTGCATCTCGAAAGCGACCTTGATGCCGTGATCCGCGGCGAACTGGCCCGCCTCCGTCCAGTAGGGGATGGCCATCTCGTTCCACTGGTAGTCCAGCATCTCCAGGAAGTCCGGCGGCCAGGGGCAAGTCACCCAGTTGGGGCACTTGTCGTCCGGCCCACCGGCTGGGAGGCCGGAGAAGGCGTTGACCACAGGCACGCCCATCAGATGGGCCAGACGCACCGACTTGCGGAAGTCCTCGTCCGCCTTCCTGGCCACCGCCGGGTCGGGATGGACCGGATTGTCGTGGCAGCTAAAGGCGCTGAGGATCAGGCCCCGCGAGGTGATGGCGTCCAGGTACTTCTGGCGCGCCTGCTTGCTGTCCAGCAGGTCGTCCACAGGGCAATGGGGATGGCCCGGCAGTCCCCCCGATCCGATCTCTACCGCCGACACACCGGCGGCGACGGCCCGGTCCAGGGCCTCCTCAAAAGGCTGGCCCCCGAACAGAGCAGTGAAGAGTCCGATACGCATGGGATGTCTCCTTTCTCGTGTTGGATATTCCGATCACTCTTTGTTGATCAGCGCCGCGCGCACCTCGGTGAGCATGCCTGCACAGCCCAGCTTCTCGCTCTTGTGGACGATGAAGCGCGCGTACTCGGCCATCATGATCTGGCCCGGCTTGCGGAAGTCGAAGTCTTCAGGGTGATCGCGGAAGTGCTCGCGGTGCACCCGCGTCCACACCAGCCGGCCGTCGGTATCTATGTTGACCTTGACCACGCCCAAAGGCACAGCTCTGGCGAACTCGTCCTCGTCCACGCCCCGGGCGGAAGGATCCATGGCGCCGCCCGCCGCGTTGATGCGCGCCACTTCCTCCTGCGGCACCGAGGATGAGCCATGCATGACCAGCGGGAAGCCGGGCAGCCGCTGCTGGATCTCGGCCAGACGCTCCAGGTGCAGCGATTGCCGCCCCGTGAATTTGTACGCGCCGTGGCTGGTGCCGATGGCCACGGCCAGGCTGTCGCAGCCGCTCAAGCGCACGAATTCGGCGGCCTCGTCGGGATCGGTCAGCAGAGCATGTTTCTCATCCACCTGGATGTCCTCTTCCACGCCGCCCAGCATGCCCATCTCCGCCTCCACGCTGACGCCCTTGGCGTGGGCGCGTTCCACCACCCGTTGGGTGATCTCCACGTTCTTCTCGAAAGGCTCGTGCGAGGCGTCAATCATCACCGAGCTGTAGGCGCCAGAGTCGATGGCGTCGTAGCAGGTGGCTTCGTCGCCGTGGTCAATGTGCAGCGCGAAGATGACCTCGGGGTACATCTCCTGCACGGCGGCGATGAGATGCTCGATCATCTTGACGCCGGCATAAGATCGAGCGCCCTTGGAGATTTGCACGATGAGCGGAGCCTGGGCCTCGACGGCTCCCTGGAACAGCCCCAGCGCTTGTTCCATGTTGTTGATGTTGTAGGCGCCGATGGCGTAGCGTCCATAGGCAAGTTTGAACAGATCACTTGTTGTTACCAGCATACCTCTCTCCTCAATGTTTGGTCATTCGTCTTTGGTCATCCGTCGCACAGCGCATCCTGCTGGCGACGCAGCTTTACCACCACGCTCTCCTCGTCCAGCCTGACGTCGTCCCAGGTGATGATCTCACCGGCGGCAACCGGCCGGATAATCTCGGCACCCGGCGACAGTCCGACGGGCAGCGCGTTGAGAGCGCAGGCCTCCTCGGCCCGATCCATAATACCATAGAACGTGAATCCGCCAAAGTCGTCGAGCCGCTCTCCCGGCTGCAACGCGCGTTTGGCCACGGTCATCACCTCGGCCACGGGCCGGTCCAGCGGCACCAGCGTCGTCTGGCGGTAGAGAACAGCGCGGGCGACGGAGTGCGGCGCTTCCAGGAACCACAGGTGATAGGGCCGGAACAAGGTGAAGTACTTGCCCTTACCCACCTTGAGGTACTGCAGGTCGGCACGGATGCGCTCGTCCTCCACGCGGACGACGACGAAGACGCCGCCGGCCATCGCCGGCCCCTGCACGAAGTCCACGGCGCCGGGGAACCTGGTGATGCCGCCATCCTCTTCCAGGGCGAAGATGCCGGACACCGTCTCCAGCGTGGCTTCGGGGCCGATCATGCCCCGCTGCAGGGGCAGGCAGCCGGTGGCGTTGGCCGCGCAGGTCATCTCAAACATGGTCTTGGTGCCGTCCACGTAGGAGGCCACCTGGAAAGGGTCTTTGTCCGCACGGCGGGCCGATGCGGCCACCGTCTCCGGCGTGGCCAAGGGGTTGAGGGGATTGTTCTTGCCCTTGCCGATGACGATCAGCTCCCAGCCCAGGCTGGTGACGAAGTCGTAGAGTTCCATCAGGCAGCCCGGCTCGTCGCCGGAGGAGACGGTGTAGAGCACGCCCGCCTCGCGGGCCAGTTTGTGGAGGATGCGCCCCACGGTGACGTCGGCCTCGATGTTGACCATGACCACGTCTTTGCCGTGCTGGATGCCAGCGTAGGCCGTCTCGGCGCCGATGGCCGGCGACGGCGTGACGTCGGCGACGATATCCACGGCCTCCAACTGCGCGGCCAGCGCATAGGAGCCGGTGACCACCCGCTTGCCAGCGCGCAAGGCGTCCATGGCCGGCCCCGGTGCGTTGGCCTCGACGATGCCCTCCCGCGCCACGCCCGTGGCGACGAACGTGTCCCAGGCCCGGCGCGTGTCCGCATCGGCCAGCACGGTCACTTCCATGCCTGGCACGTGGGCCACCTGGGCCACGAACCCGCTGCCCATCCACCCCGCGCCGCTGACGCCGACACGAATAGGGGTGTTCTTGGCTTCCAGATTCAGCAAATCTTGTCGCAGCATGGCAATGACTCCCCGTGATGCGTGATGCGTGATCCGTAATGCGTGAAACGTGAAACGTAAGATGCGCTTTACGCATTACGTTTTACGCATTACGTTTTACCTCTCGCGCCGCCTCGACGATGTCCATCGCCGTCAGCCCGTACTTCTCCAGCAGAGCGTCCGCCTCGCCGGAGTCGGTGTAGGTATCGGCCAGGCCGACGAAGCGCATGGGCACGGGATGCGTCTGCGCCACGATGCGGGCGATGTTGCTGCCCATGCCGCCGTGCAGCAGGTGCTCCTCGGCGGTGACGATGGCGCCCGTCTCCCGCGCTGCGGCAGCAATGGCCTCCCGATCCATCGGCCGCAGCGTGTGCATGTCCAGGACGCGGGCCTCGATGCCCTCCTCGGCCAGCATGGCCGCCGCGTCCAGCGCCGCCGCCACCATGATGCCGCAGCCGATGATGGTCAGGTCGCGGCCTTCCCGAACGACGTTCGCTTTGCCGATCTCGAAGGGGCAATCGTCCATAGGGTAGATGTGCGGCATAGGCATGCGGCTGGTGCGCAGATACAGGGGCCCCA
This sequence comes from Chloroflexota bacterium, assembly GCA_014383605.1. The sequence continues at coordinate 8,002 of JACNHM010000188.1, read as the reverse complement.
CATGCTCGGCGGCGGCGTGCACCGCCTTGTGCATGGACGCGGGATCGCCAGGCACCAGGATGACGAAGGTGGGCAAGCCCCCCACCAGCGCCAGGTCCTCGATGGCCATGGCCGTGGCGCCATCCTTGCCCAGCGTGATGCCACCGTGGCTGCCCACGATCTTGACGTTGAGACCAGCCACGGCGACGGAGACCCGCAACTGGTCGTAGCCGTTGGCCAGTATGAACCCAGCCAGGCTGGACGCAAAGGGGATCAGGCCGCACGACGCCATCCCCGCGGCGATGCTGATCATGTTGCTTTCGGCGATGCCGATGTTGAAGAACCGCTCGGGAAACTCCCGTAGGACGTGGTGCGTTTTCGTCGTGGGGCTCAGATCGCCATCCAGGACGACCACTTTCTCGTTCTGGCGACAGAGGTCCAGCAACGCGTCGCCGAATACCTCGCGCATCTGCCTGGCAGGCGGCAGACCCGCCTTCTCTCCTAAGCGCATAGGATTTCCTCCCGTGCCTTCTCGGCCTGATCCGGCTTGAGCGCCTTGCCGTGGAACCTGTAGTCCGCCTCTACGAAGGAGACGGGCCTGCCTTTGACCGTGTGGGCGATGATCACCGAGGGCTGCCCCTTGACCTCTTGCACAGCTCGGAGCGTGGCGATGATCGCTGCGAAATCATGCCCGTCAATCTCTTCCACGTGCCAGCCGAAGGCGCGCCATTTGTCCACGAAAGGCTCCAGTTCCATCTCTCGGCTGATGGGGCCGCTCTCCTGGTACTTGTTGTAGTCCACGATGGCGATGAGGTTGTCGGCCTGGAAGTGGGCCGCGGCCATGGCCGCCTCCCAGATCTGGCCCTCCTGGCACTCGCCGTCGCCCAGCAGCACATAGCAGCGGTAGTCCAGCTTGTTCAGCCGGCCCGCCAGCACGTGGCCCAGGGCCACCGAAAGCCCCTTGCCCAACGAGCCTGTTGTGGTTTCGATGCCCGGCAGCTTGTCCTGAACCGGGTGCCCCTCGGCGCGGCGGTTGACGGTGCGCAGTCCCCACAGCTCGTCGCGGTCGAAGTAGCCGGCGCGGGCCAGCACGGCGTAGAAAATCGGCGCCGCGTGCCCCTTGCTGATGAAGAAGCGATCCCGCTCTGGCCAATGCGGCTCGTCGGCGCGGTAGCGCAAGATGCCGCCGAAGTACAGGGCCGTCAGGATCTCCACCGAGGAGTAGGAGCTCGACACGTGCCCCGAACCGACCGGGGTGGTCATGTCCAGGACGTCCAGGCGCAGATCTCGCGCCAACTGCTTGAGAGCTAGCAAATCTGATGTTTGAGACATAACCTCCTACCTGAACACGTTCGTGTAGGGGCAACCCTTGCGGTTGCCCAGGGCAGGCGCAAGGCCTGCCCCTACAGACAGGCATCGTAGGGGCGACCCTTGCCGTCGCCCAGGGCAGACACAAGGCCTGCCCCTACCCGATTGACAGAAACTCGTCCACCTGGGCCGCGGTGGGCAGCGCCGGGATGACGCCTTGGGTCAGCGAGGTGAGCGCGCCCACAGCGTTGGCATAGCGCAGGATCTGGCGCATGCGCGCCACCGACAGTTGCCCGCGCCAGTCCGCACCGACTACGAGTTGGCAAAGCAGGCCGGCGATGAAGGCATCGCCGCAGCCTGTGGCGTCCACGGTCGGCACCTTGAAAGCGGGCACGTGCTCGCCGCCCTGGGCCGTCCGGAAGTAGCTGCCATGCGGACCCAGCGTCACCACGCAGATGTCTGGCCCCAGCTCCAGCAGAGCCTGGCTGCCCCCGTCCAAGTCGTCGCTGCCGGTGAGGAGAGCCAGTTCCACCTCGTTGACCTTCAGCAGATTCACGTGGGGGACCGTAGCCATGACCCGTTCATAGGCCTCTTCAGGGCTGCTCCACAGGGTGGGGCGGTAGTTGACGTCGAAGGAGATCAGCGCGCCCGCCCCGCGGGCGATGGCCGCCGCCTCCAGCGTGGCTCCGCAGCTGGGCTCCTGGATCAGGCTGAGGGACCCGAAGTGAAAGGAGCGCGTCTCCCGCAGCAATTCCCGATCCAGCTCATCGGCTCGCAGAAGCATATCCGCGCCTGGGTTGCGGTAGAAGACGAACTCCTGTGTGTTCTCGTCGGGCATGGCGATGAAGGCCAGCCCTGTGCGGGCGTACTCGTCAAAGCGCATGCCGCGGACGTCCACGCCCTCGCGCTGCAAGACGTGGGCCAGGTGGTGGCCGAAGGCTTCATCGCCCACCTTGCCGATGAAGGCGCTTTGCGCACCCAGACGGGCCGCGGCCACGGCCACGTTGGCCGGCGCGCCGCCAGGCTTGGGATGAAAGGCAGACACCTCGGCCAGCCTCCGGCCCACCTCGGCCGGAAACATGTCCACTAGAAGTTCGCCCAGACAAACGATGTCCATGATCCTTACCTCTTGGAACCTATCTGAGAAGTGCGCAGAGGCGGCTCCTAGCCGCTGGCAAGATGCCAGCACTCTGTTCTTTCAGATAGGAACTCACCATCAGACAATCAGAAACTCGATCACCGCCTGATTGAACTTGTCCGGTATCTCCCAGAACAGGCAGTGGCCACCGCCTTCCAGAATCTGAAACCGCGCGCCAGGGATGGCCGCGGCCACCTGGCGACCGTTCCAGGGCGGCGTCAGCAGGTCCTGATCGCCCACGATGACCAGCGTCGGCGCGGTGATGCCCCCTAGCCGCTCCAGGGCGTCATGGCCGCTGAGCGCAGCGGCCTGTCGTCCGAAGGCCTCTGGCGGCTGCGGATAGGGCGCGGCGAGCATCTGCTCGATCATGGTGTCCACGACTTCAGCGTTCTGCTGGAAGTCGTGGGTCATGCACCAGGTGATGATGTGCGCCGGCAGAATCTCCGCCTGGGGATCGTTGTCCACGATCCACTTCCAGGGGTCAACAAAGGAGAGGCGATAGCGAACCATCTGGGCCATGGTGCAGACCAGGACCAGCTTGCGCACCTTGTCCGGATGGGCCAGCGCCAGCTCCTGGGCGATCATGCTGCCCATGGAAGCGCCCATCACGTGGGCCGAGGCGATGCCCAGCCCGTCCAAGACCGCCGCGGCGTCCTCGGCCATGTCCACCAGGGTGTAAGGGGCCGCGGCCCGCGAGCTGCGCCCGGCATCGCGGTTGTCGTAGGCGATGACCTGGAAATGCTCTTTCCAGGCCTCGATCTGCAATCCCCAGCCGGTGATGTCCCCCGCCAGCCCGGAGATGATGACCAGCGGCTCGCCCTCGCCCTGGATTTCGTAGTAAAGTTTCTGGCCGTTGGCTTCGATGTATCCAGTACGCATGTTGGTGGCTCCTGAACTCAGTTGACGAATGACGGATGACGAAGGACGAAGGACGAACGTCTATCTCGTGCTCCTTCGTCGTTCGTCTTTCGTCCCTCGTCGCTCCAGTGCGGATCGGGCTTCACGCCTGGCGCATCACGTCCCGCCCAACATCCGCCGCATGAGTTGCGAGATTTTGATGGCATCGGAGGTCTGGAAGCACTGGCGCAGCTCGTCCCTGGGCACACGATCCAGCAACTCGAAGCCGAACTGAAGGTTACGAATGCTCTCCTCGACCGCCTTCTCCGGCGGCTCGCGGTAGGGGAAGAGGTCCAGGCCGTACCAGCCGTCGTAGCCCCACTCGTCGAGCCAGAAGAGCGCTTCCAGCGTCTCCCACAGGTTCACCGTGCCCACGATGATGTCGTCGTCGAAGAGCTTCCAGTTGTCATTCCAGTGGGTGTGGAAGAGCTTGCCATAGCGGCAGCAGAGGGCAATGGACTCGGCCAGGTTCTCCTTCATGATCAGCGCGTGGCCCACGTCAATGTTGACGCCCAGGTTGGGGCGGTTAATCTCGTTGATGACGGTCATGCAGTGGCCTATGGTGGAGGGAGACTACCCAGGCCAGGCAGACATTTTGAAAGCCCCCCAATTTGGGACGCAATTCGATGTCACTCTCAAGCAATGGGGGGGAATCAGACTTGAAGGCACTCCGAGAAGCCGATCAGACAGGCTCTGCGTGTCCGAGAACACGTTGTGGCTTGGCTAAGGCATGCGGGAAGAGGCTGGTGTGCTAGTAGATGGCCGGAGCGAGCCATCTTCGGGCGCGCACCAACAGCTCCGTGGGGGAACAAGCGCCCGAAGACATCGGGTAAATCTAGAGTCTCTGACCGGCAGCCAGCAATGCGAACGGCGGTCAGAGAGCGCCTTGAACAGAGGTAAGGTGAGCAGCTCGACAATGTTAGATCTAGACCTCGAGGTCTCCATGAGTAGTTCCATCTGTCGAAATGCTTGCAGAAGCTACGATTTCGCCATCCCCAAGCCGTTTCCTAGACCTCGGAGGTCTGACGTAGGCGAATTTAACATTGTCAAGGTAGTTACCCTTGGAGTTCGTTGTACAAGGAGTACCGGTCTGCCCGATAGTAAATCTGCAGGAAAAAGTTATCCATTCATCCCAGTAATCGGGCAACCAGGAGGAAAAGGCAGCGGGGACGTCGTTCCGCAACGAGGATAAGGCGGTACTACTGATCGGCTGGACGGATCACAACTACCAGAGCATGATCGTCCGCAATAAAGCTGATGCCCTCGACTCGTCCGTGGCATCCCGCCTTCACCGTTTCGCCGGTCTCGAAATCCTCGCCGACCGTTGTCTCAGGAGTCACGCGGTCGCCGACTCGAAGATCGCACCGGCTGGCACCTATCTTGAACAAGATGGGGTCTGGTGAAATTCTGTCTTGGGTCATGTATGCCTCCGTTTTACGGTATATTAGCCCCCCTATGATGGCCGTAAAAGGAGCCACTGTGACCAGGCCAAAACTCCCGACGATGGTCTTGAGAATCTCGGCCGCGACGTAATTGGTGTTCAGAAGGCTGATGGGCGGTATCCCCCGGCCCACAAACATCATCAATAAGGCTATGTATCCCGACACGTACGCCATCAGCAAGGTGGTGACCATCGTACTGGTCATGTTGCGGCCTACGACAAGCCCCGATCGAATCAGCTCTTTGCGAGAGAGGTCGGGCCGCTTTTCCACCACCTCGTTCATGGCAGTCGAGACGTCTATGGCCACGTCCAACACGGCTCCCGACGCGCCGATAAAGATCGCGGCCAGGAACACGCGATTGAGGTCCAGGTGCGGGAACCCGGAATAGAGCACTGTTTCCGAAAAAGGCTGGATCGCGCCGTGGAGGTGAAAAGATGGAAACAAGACCATTGCCAGCCCGCAGGTGAGCACAACACCCAGCAAAGAACCCAGGAAAGCCACCAGAGCTGTCTTGTTCACACCTGCGACGAGATACAGTGTTGCAGCGGTCATTACAGTCACCACAGCTATGGCAACCCCAATCGGATCCCGGCCCAGGAGAATGTTGGGTACCAATACCTTCCAAATCAGCAAGACGGCAAAGACGAAGGACAGCAGCGCCCTGACCCCGGACCAGCCAGCGAAACAGATCAGAAGAGCGGCGAAAAGAGCAAAAAGAAGTAGCTCAGTATCCAGCCGGTAATGGTCATAGGCGGTGGCCGAGACGAGACGATCCCCGTCCAAATCTATAACCAGGAAGGCGGTGTCGCCAACCTTGAAGAGCTTGTCTATATCCATCTTGCCCAACAAGTTATTGTCGGCTTCCACCTCCTGGCCTGCGTGCGGCCCGTCCAAAATCCTGACCCTCAGCGTCTGGCTACCGGTCTTGACGATACCGAATTGCAGGACGTTAGAGTTATCCATCTCCAGTACCTGTCCTCGGAGCCGCTCCACATCCTGGGCAAAGGGGCTTTCAAAGCCACTCGGCACCACGAGGAGGACGATCGAGAGGATGAGGACAACCAGGACAAGGACGGCATCCCGGTGGCGCATCTTCATAACAGCGGAAAAAGGCCGCATGCTTTTCACCTGCTTTCCAGATAACGAGGAGCAAGATGGGCGGCTGCCGCCTGGCCCATCTTGCTCCAGAGTTAGTTCTCGCTCTAAGTCTAATCAAACCCGGCGATGGCCATGATATTCTTGGCAACATCGGTGTTGTCATAGTAGCCGTTGAATCGCTCGTAGCCGACGCCGAGGGCGGACGTCTGGACCGGGATTCCGGTGTGAGAGTAGGACGTCCACGAAATGCCCGCCTTCTGATTCAAGATCGTCGTCAGCTTGACCGTCAGAGGTTCGTAGCCGCCGTACAGCAGGTAGGTATAGTCGTCCGTGGCCCGTTCCTCTTTGCCCAACATGCTCTGCTCGAAGGCTCCCACAAGGATCTCAAGCTCCAGGTCAGTGAGCGCCATGCTCTGGGTTAGTTCCTTCTCAGCTTCCTTGCCGGCATTTATGGCGTCATCACTCGCCCCCTCAGCTTTGCCATCCGCAACCGCCTTTTCGAGGGCTGCCTTCTCGTCGGCCGGTATGACATACAGACCGAAGGCCTCCTCGATCATTGGAACCATGTCTTCAAACTTGACGTCTGCAGGCGTGTGGGTCTCTTTGTACTCAGCGAGATTGCCACTGAACGTGTCGCAGGACATCGTTTGATGCTGGATCTTGTCAAAGAAGGTCGCGTATCGTGTGCCGGCAAACCCGATCGTCATGCCGCCGCACTCGTGGTCACCCGTGACCACGATCAAGGTCTCTGCGGGATGCTGTTCATAGAACTTGACACCCTCGGCGACGGCAGCGTCGAAGGCCAGTGTATCGTTAATCGCAGTGCCAGCGTCGTTGGCGTGACAGGCCCAGTCGATCTTGCCGCCCTCGACCATCATAAAGAAACCGTCCGGATTGTCGAGCAGCTCAATCCCCTTCGCGGTGTACTCGGCGAGCGTGACGTCGTCCGCAGGCCGGTCAAGGGCGTAGTACAGGGCGTTGCCGCCGATTGTATAATCTGGCATGGCCCAAACCTTGCCCATTTCAGGGGCCAGCTTATCAAATTCGGCCCGACCGACAGCTACCGTGTACCCATTGGCCTTGGCCGCCTCGATGGCGTCGGCCTTGTCTCCTTCTTTGCCCGCCGGATACTTTGGCGGGCCGCCGCCAAAGTAATCAAAGCCGCTATTGGCCAACTCATGGGAGATTTCGTAGTAGTTGTTCCTGCTGGTTTGGTGGGCATAGAAACTGGCCGGGGTGGCGTGATCTATGGACACGCTGGAGACGATGCCGACCTTCATGCCCTTAGCCTTGGCCATCTCAGCTATGGTTTCAAAGACCTCCTTCCCATCAGCGTCCATACTGATGCGGCCGGAACTGGTCTTTTGGCCGGTGGCCAGCGCAGTGCCAGTAGAGGCCGAATCAGGGATAACGCTGGTCAGGTCGTAGGTTGTGTTCATTCCCTGGCCAGGGAACGAGTTCATGACCAGCTTGAGCGCTTCCGGCCGACCCCCCTCGATGGCAGCCCGGTAGACCTCGGCCGAGGTGCGTTGGGCCACTGCCATCCCGTCGCCGATAAAAAGGAAAATGTACTTGGCCTTCGCAGCCGGCTCAGGAATCGGGGTGACCATAACTTCCTTCTCTATCACCACCTGTTTCTCGATGACCACGGTCTCGATCACCGTCTTCTCGACCACCACCTCTTTTTCCACCACCTGAGGGGGGGGCAAGGGGCAACCAGCCAGCAGGCCGACTACGATCACCAGGACCAACAAAGCAGATAGTTTGCGCAACATTATTTCTTTTCTCCTTTCATGTTGGAAGAACCGTCAGGCGAACCATGGAGACCTCGCCTGATCTTGCCGATCACCTGTAACCTGAAAAAAGACCGCTGCACATCACCTCCTTCCTGTCTGCAAGGCCTTGCAAAGAGCCATCGCTCTTTCTGGGAGCCGGGAAGATAGCATGACCTTCGCCGTTTCTGAGAAAGCCCAGGTCTCGGAGCGTTTGGGTTCCGGATCTGTATCGGTGCTCCTGTGTCCTGCAAGAGGCTCCTACAGGCTTGAAAAGCACTTGAGTAACCGGGGGGAATACTTGTCGTGTTATCAGTAGTGCAGGTCTATCAGTTAACAAACGGGGATGGTTTCCCTGTTTTGTATTG
>JACNHM010000593.1 GCA_014383605.1 Chloroflexota bacterium | reverse complement strand
AGTGAGCCGGGAGCGGGCAGCCTCTTTGTGATCGAGTTGCTGCAATGCTGAACCGCCGGTGGTCTGCCTCTTTCGTGTTGATGTCCTTTCTTCACCGCAGAGCCCACGGAGCACGCAGAGATTCTTTGGTTTTCTCAGCGTGCTCGGCGGTCTCCGCGGTTGAAAAACGGTCGAAACTGGCGTCAACACGGTTAGGGGAGACTACCGAACCGCCGGCGTGCGTGAAAAGAAAAGGCCTCTGGGGTTGCGGCCCCAGAGGCCTTTCTGTCATTGGCGTGTTACCATTCCCTGACTGCTTCCGCTCATCGCCGCCGCTTGGTGAAGAGATCGAGCATAACGGCCAGGATGAAGACAATACCCTTGATGACTTGCTGGTAATATGAGGGAACCCCCAGTAGATTCAGTCCGTTCGACAGCACGCCGATGATGAACGCTCCCACCAGCGTCCCGCCGATGCTCCCCGCGCCACCGAAGAGGCTGACGCCGCCCAACACCGGCGCGGCGATGGCGTCCAGCTCCCAGCCGACGGCGGCATTGGGCTGCGCCGACCACAGGCGAGCCGCCAGCAACACGCCCCCCAGGGTAGCGGTGAAGCCGCTGATGACGTACACCGCCAGCTTGATACGGTTGGGGGAGATGCCGGCCAGGCGTGTGGTCTCCTCGTTACCACCGGTGGCATAGACGGAGAGCCCAAAGCGAGTGTGGCGCAACACGACGTAGGCGACGAGGGCCAGGATCACCAGCAGGATGACGGGCACCGGGATGCCCAGCAGCCGACCCGTCCCCCAGAAGACAAAATTCTCTTCCAGGCCAGCGATGGGCCGGCCCTGGGTGTACACCAGGGTCAGGCCCCGCGCAACTGCCATCATGGCCAACGTCGCCACAAAGGGAGGCATCTTTCCCTTGATGATGAGCAGCCCGTTGATGACACCCAACACCATTCCCACCAGCAACGCCCCCGCTATGCCGCCGTAGGTACCCAATCCCTGCCGGATGGCCAGCCCGGCGGCCAGCGCCCCACCCAGGGCCATCAGCGAGCCCACCGACAGGTCAATGCCGGCCGTCAGGATAGTGAAGGTCATGCCGATGGCGATGATGGCGATGATCGAGGTCTGCAAGGCTACGTTCAGCAGGTTCGACGCCGTCAAGAAGTCGCTCGAGCCCACGGCAAAAACCACACAGATGACCAGCAGGATGATGAAGACGCTGAAACGGCGCAGAATCTCAGCGAATCTGCTCGGCGGGCTATCGCGCATGGTTCCCCTTCCCACCGGTGGCAGCACGCATGATATCGTCCTGGGTGGCCTGGTCGCGGACGAACTCGCCCGTCACCCGCCCCTCGTGCATGACCAGGATACGATCGCTGACGCCCAGCACTTCCGGCAATTCCGACGAGATCATCAGCACCCCCACTCCCTCTTGGGCGAGCTGACTCATCAGGGCGTGGATCTCAGCTTTGGCGCCCACGTCAATGCCCCGTGTCGGCTCGTCGAGGATGAGCAGGCGGGGCTTGAGCGTCAGCCAGCGGGCGATGATCACCTTCTGCTGGTTGCCACCCGACAGATTGCGCACTCGCTGGCGCAAACTGGGGGTACGGATGTCCAGCCGCTTGACGATCTCGCCGGCCAAGCGGTCGGCCTTAGGGAAATTGACAAAGCCCCAACGGGCCACCTTGTCCATGGCGCTGAGCACGATGTTCTCACGCACGGCCATGTTCATGAAGAGTCCCTGCAGCTTACGATCCTCCGGCACAAAGCCCATGCCCATCTGGATGGCCTCTCGGGGCGAGTTGAGTTTGACCTGGCGTCCTTCCACCCACACTTCCCCGGCCACCGCCGGCCGGATGCCAAAGAGCGTCTCGGCCAGCGCGGTGCGCCCAGCGCCGACCAGCCCGGCCACACCCAGGATCTCACCGCGGTGCAGCTTCAGGTCTACGCCGTGCAGTTCCTGCCCATCGCGCAGGCCGATCGCTTCCAGCACCAACTCTTGTCGCTGCGTCTCGGCCTTAGGGTACATCTCGCCCAGCTGCCGTCCGACCATCATCCGCACCACGCGATCCTCGTCTAACTCCGCGATGGGAGCCGTGCCGATCAACTGGCCGTCGCGCAGCACCGTCACCCGGTCGGCGATCTCCAGAACCTCTTCCAGGCGGTGGGAGATGAAGATGAGCGACACGCCCTGCGTCTTGAGCGAGCGCATCACACCGAAGAGCACCTTGGTCTCCCGCTCGGTCAGCGCCGACGTGGGCTCGTCCATGGCGATCAGGTCGGCGTTGAACGACAGGGCCTTGGCCACCTCGACCATCTGTCGCTGAGCGATGCGCAGCCCCTGCACCTCGGCGCGAGCATCCACGTCTACATTCAGCCGGTCCAGCAACTGCTGGGCCTGACCATACAGCGTGGGCCAATCAATGAACCCAGGAAGCCGTGCTTGAGGCTCGCGCCCCAGATAGATGTTTTGGCCCACCGTCAGATAAGGGATGAGCGATAGTTCCTGGTGAATCATGCTGATGCCGAGAGCCTGGGCATCGGAAGGCGTGGCGATTTCCACCGCTTCGCCGCGCAAGGTGATGCGTCCCTCGTCCCGCGGCAGTGCGCCGGTGAGGATCTTCACCAGAGTGCTCTTGCCAGCCCCGTTCTCACCGACCAGGGCATGGATTTCGCCCCTGGTGACCTCAAAGGTCACGTCGCTAAGGGCCTGCACGCCAGGAAAGGCCTTGGAAATGCTCTCCATGCGGAGGAATGTGCTATCCGCAGACATAGTGCTCCTATTCCTGTTCAAGGAAAAGCCAGGTGGGGTGGGAGACACATCTCCCACCCCACACGCATCTTGTGATTACTCTGTCACCAGCGCCAGGTCCACGGGGATGTATTCCTCAAGGGGTTCGCCGTTGAGGTGTTTGACGGCGAACTCCACGCCCAGACGGCCCATCTCGGCGGGCTGCTGGGCGATGGTCGCCGCCAACTGGCCCGCCTCGACGGCGGCCACGGCATCGTCAACGGCGTCGAAGCCGACGAAGATGATCTCGCCGGCCCGTCCAGCCGCTTCCGCCGCCTCGATGGCCCCCAGGATCATCTCGTCGTTGTGGGCGAAGACACCGGCGATCTCGGGTTGGGCCTGCAGGATGTTCTCGAAGACGCTCAAGCCCTCGGCGCGGTTGAAGTTGGCCGTCTGGCGAGCGACGATCTCCACACCGGAGCAGTTGCTGCTCATGTAGTCGTTGAAGCCCTGGCCGCGGTCGCGCGCCGCCGACGTCCCGGCGATGCCCTCCAGCTCGACCACCTTGCCGGAGCCGCCCAGCGCCTGGCAGAGAAACTCGCCCGCCATCCATCCTCCAGCCACGTTGTCGGAGGCGATGTGGGAGACGATATCGCCGCCGGAGGCCCCCCGGTCAATGGTGAAGACCGGGATGCCTGCCTGGTTGGCCTTCTGGATCGAGGGCACGATGGCGTCGGCGTCGGTGGGGTTCACCAGCAGAGCGTCTATCCCTTTCTGGATCAGGTCTTCGACGTTGGTGGCCTCCTTGGCCGAGTCGTCCTGGGCGTCCACGACGACCAGCTCCACCCCGGCCGCCTTCGCCGCTGCTTCAGCTCCCTCCTTCAAGGTCACGAAGAAGGGGTTGTTCAGCGTGGAGAGCGACAGGCCCAGTGTAACCTTCTCGGCCGGCTTGGCCGCCACCTCGCCCTTTACCAGCGCCAGTTCCACGGGGATGTATTCCTCAAGGGGTTCGCCGTTGAGGTGTTTGACGGCGAACTCCACGCCCAGACGGCCCATCTCGGCGGGCTGCTGGGCGATGGTCGCCGCCAACTGGCCCGCCTCGACGGCGGCCACGGCATCGTCAACGGCGTCGAAGCCGACGAAGATGATCTCGCCGGCCCGTCCAGCCGCTTCCGCCGCCTCGATGGCCCCCAGGATCATCTCGTCGTTGTGGGCGAAGACACCGGCGATCTCGGGTTGGGCCTGCAGGATGTTCTCGAAGACGCTCAAGCCCTCGGCGCGGTTGAAGTTGGCCGTCTGGCGAGCGACGATCTCCACACCGGAGCAGTTGCTGCTCATGTAGTCGTTGAAGCCCTGGCCGCGGTCGCGCGCCGCCGACGTCCCGGCGATGCCCTCCAGCTCGACCACCTTGCCGGAGCCGCCCAGCGCCTGGCAGAGAAACTCGCCCGCCATCCATCCTCCAGCCACGTTGTCGGAGGCGATGTGGGAGACGATATCGCCGCCGGAGGCCCCCCGGTCAATGGTGAAGACCGGGATGCCTGCCTGGTTGGCCTTCTGGATCGAGGGCACGATGGCGTCGGCGTCGGTGGGGTTCACCAGCAGAGCGTCTATCCCTTTCTGGATCAGGTCTTCGACGTTGGTGGCCTCCTTGGCCGAGTCGTCCTGGGCGTCCACGACGACCAGATCCACCCCGGCCGCCTTCGCCGCCGCCTCAGCTCCCTCCTTCAAGGTCACGAAGAAGGGATTGTTCAGCGTGGAGAGCGACAGGCCCAGTGTAACCTTCTCGGCTTCCGGAGGAGCCTCTGGTGGAGCTACCGGCGTAGGCGCCGCACATTGCGTCGTCAGCAGCGAAAGAGCCGCTATGACGATCAGCGTTAGCAAGAGTTTCTTTCTCATCGTAGTATCTCTCCTTTTTCGATATCTAGTGGGTGCTGCGGACTGTTTGTCCTGTTCTGATTGCAAAACGGATGGGATCGGACAGATCACAGATTGCTTCGATATCTTATCACCCCCTTTCGGGTGGTCTACCTCTTTCGTGTTGATGTCCTCTCTTCACCGCAGAGCCCGCGGAGCACGCAGAGATTCTTTGGTTTTCTCAGCGTGCTCGGCGGTCTCCGCGGTTGAAAAACGGTCGAAACTGGCGTCAACACGGTTAGGGGAGACTACCCTCTTTCGACAGACGAGAATAGCGACTTATCGTATCGCCCGGTAGAGCAGCAAGGCCAGAGCGATGACCACTCCGGTGACGACCGGTTGAT
>JACNHM010000355.1 GCA_014383605.1 Chloroflexota bacterium | reverse complement strand
GGCGGCCTCTTGTGACTATGACTAAGTGAGTGTTTCACGGTTTTCGGCGCTGGTCATCACCGTTGGAGCAGCGGACCAGGGTCCGCTGCGAGCATGAGGTGGGTAAATACCTGTACTTGATATTGTATACCGCACTATGGGGGCGAGGTGGCCCTCGCCCCCATAGTGTCTTTCGTGATTGTGCTATGAGCAGCTTGTATAGTCAGCAGCTTTAACTACTGCGTCACAAACTGCACGGTGTCGAGCACAGGCAAGAGCGCGCGCTTGGACACGACGATGACCGCGAACTGGTTCGCGCCAGCTTCGAGGGCGCCTGTCACATCCGCGCCGAGCACAGCCTGCCAGTGACCATCCTCGACCGCTTCGGCATCACCGGAGAAGGCCAGCTCGCCGGTGGCGTCGAACACCAGGTACTTGACCATGTCGATGTCGGCGACGGCATAGGGCTCGCCACCAAAGTCAACGAAGATGTCATACGTGGCCTCGTCTCCAATGTTGACGTTGCCCGGCCCATCCACCATAACCTCAGGGATAGGCGCCGCAGCGAAGCGATCCCACCTGGTCGCCAGGTCGGGGTAGTCCGGATTGTGCTGCAGGATGAGCGTGCCCTCGACGGGGAAGGCTCGCTGCAGGAAGTAGGGCCCAGTGTTGACCCAGAAGTGACCGTAGCGGCGGTGCCACTCCTGGAGGTTCGCGTAACGGGCCTCTGCTTCCTCAGCCGTGATGTACGCGCCCAGGGTCGGCTCGTAGGGGATAAAATTCTCCTCCTGAGCCGAATCCAACTGCGCCTTCAGCAGTTCAAGGGTCGGCCCGGCGATGAAGCTCATGAACTCGACCTCGAGCGCCTCAGCCTTGTCGGCCGAGAAAGCCGCCTCGCCATTGGCCTCGACGCGCCAGGCCGGCGCCAGGACGTGCCAACTGGCCTCATACCCCTGGTAGTAAGCGGCTGGGTTTGCGGCTCTAGCGCTGGTCACGTTCTCCTCGGCGTCCATAGAATAGGCATCGGTGTAGTACTCGATCACCAGCGGGTCCTCGGACACGATCTTCCAGCCCTTGAAGGCCGCCATGAACGTCTCGAAGGCGGGCACGGTGGCCTCGTCATAGATGGGGCTCGCTTCCTTCGACGGGTCGAACTGCATGATCAGGAACATCACAAAGTCGCCGATAGTGACCGGGCTGCCGTCGTGCCACTTCATCTTGTCGAAGAAGTCCTCCTCGTAGTACATGACCACCTTGCTGGCGACAGTTTCCGTTTCGGTGAACCTCTCGCTCGCGGTGATAAAGACCTGGTTCTCGGCATCCCAGTCCGCCCAGGCGTCGTCGGGAACCACGATCTCGGGGACGAATTCCAGGGTGGCCCAGTCCAGATTCTGCTCGACCGGCAGGCCTTCCTTAATAAAGACCTCAGCCTTCGAGAGGCGCATCGGCAGGTTCAGACCAGTGAAGGGATCGTTCACCACGGCTGGTGTTCCCGTGCCCCGGATGGGCATCATGTCGTAGACCCAGTTGGATCCGGCGATGGGGTTCCACGGCTCGGTCATGATGCTGGGCATGGCGATGGTCATCGCGCCGCCGACCTGGTCAGTATACCGTAGCGTTTGGGCCCAGAGATTCGAGCCATAGATGGAGCCTGACAGGTCGCTGGCGAGCGCGATGTTCGCCTTGTGCGGGGCAATGCCTACTTCGTCCCTCAACCATACGCGCTGCGAGTTCAGTAGCGCCAGGTCAAGCGCCTGGGCGAACATCTCAGTACGTTCTTCGACGGTCGTAAACTCGCTGTTGTTCAGCCTGGTGGCAAGGTCGTAGAACTCTTCAGAGGGCTTCATGGCCGCGTACAGCGGGAAGGGCAAGCCATCCGGGGTGTAGAAGTAGCTGAAGTTGTCGGCCGCGTCACGGCTGATCGCAGTTGAGACCCAGCCGCCCGTGTAAAAGTGGAAGCAACCCTCAGCCGGTTCGGTGCGGAGCCAGCAAGGCGAGGCCTCGGCCGACGTCTTGTAGTCGCGCTGAACGGTGAAGCCGATGTCCTCGAGCAGGTTGGAGGCGTAATCGCCGATCTCAAGCCGCTCGTCCTCCACGCGGATGAGCGCGATGAGCACCACCGGCTCGCCATTGTAGTTCCACTTGCCGTCCACCATTTCGGCGCCCAGGGCCTCCATCTCCGCGCTGATGACTTCGACCGCCTTGTCCGGGTTATGCGCGTACTTCAGCGAAATCCCCGCGATGACGTCGGCCAGAACGGCAGAGTCCTTGGAGGCATAGTTGATGGGCACGAAGCGCGGCACAGCCAGGCCGCCAGTGATCTCCTGGCAGATGTAGTCGCGATCTATCAGCCAGTTCATCGCCTCGCGGATCTTTTCCACGGCGAAGGGGTTGAGCCGGCCGTCGTCGAACTCGGGACCAGCCGGATTGAAGGTCAATTCGCCAAAGTTGCCGTACGCAGTTTCAGCGACCAGTTTCTCGGAATCGTGAATTCTCTGGGCGATGTCCGGTTCGGAAACGTTGTAGGCAAAGACGTCGAGATCACCGACTTCGAGGCGGGTGACAGCGGCATCGGAGGATGGCTCTTCGACGAAAACCACCATGTCCAGCCATCCGCCCGTGCGATCCACCGGTACAGGCGTCGGCGTCACCTCGACGATCTTCTCGACCTCGACCTCGACCTCCTTGGTGACCTCGACGATCTTCTCCACCTCCACCGCCTTCTCCACCTCGACGACGACCGTGACCGGGACTTCCTTCTCCACCACCACCGGTTCCGGCTGCGGGCAGGCGGTGAGGATCAGGCTGGAGATCGCCAGCACACCAAGTAGTATAGCCCATTTCTTGCTAATCATTGTTTGTCTCCTCCTAAGGAGTTACAAAATGGGGGTTCTTTTGCTCGATGCTCACCAGTTCAAACATCGAGCCAGTCCATTGCCGTGAGAGGATCGCCAGAGCAGGCCATGCTCCAAATCGCCCTCGACCAGATCATCCGAAGCGTTGCTTTACCTCCTTTCTGACCTAATGGTTCATTAGAATACACCTTTCCGCGTCTGCCGGCAGTTAAAGCACTGGACGTTATTGTAACACAGATGTCGAGAAGATGCAAATGCCTGGACTTTTGTGTAAAAAATTGAAATGACCAGTCATAAGCAGACCGGTTGACCAAGGAGCTGAGGTTGAACGAACGCCGGAGGCGGGCAGAGGGCTGTCCCACTGCCCGCTCCAGAACCATGATTGAGAAACAGGCCGCCTCTACTGAGTGGCCAGGACTCCGTTGGCCTCCGCGGCAGCACTATCCAGGATGACCTGGGGATCCTCTCCCTCGACGGCCGCCGTCATGGCATCGCCCATGATCCCCCGGATCTCCTGCCAGCCAGCCACGGCGGGCTCCACCCGACCATAGGGCAAGAAGCCAAAGGCCTTCTCGTACTTGGGGTTCCCCTCCAGGTACTCCTGCATCGGCGCCGATTCGATGGCCGACTGGCGGAGGGGGAAGTAGTTGGCCACCGTGGCCCAGTTGGTGACGTTCTCCGTCTCCGCCCAGTACTTGAAGAAGAGCCAGGCGGCGAGCTGGCGCTCCGGTGTGCTCTTGAAGATGCAGGCGCTGGGGCCGTAGACATTCACGGCCGGTTCCGGCGCCCCGTGCGGTGGCGGGGCCACACTCCAGTTGAACACACCAGCATCCTCGATAGAGCCCTTGTAGTAGGGCAGCCCGGCCGTGGAGCCGAAAGCAAAGAGCACCTTCTGGTTGGCGAAGTCCGTCTGCTCGCCGTAGCTCTCGGCCACCTGATAGGCACAGCCACTGTCGAAGAGGTCCTGGATCACCTGCAGTGACTTGATGCCCGGCTCCTCGTTGAACTTCACCGTCTTGTCGTCCTCGCTGAGGATGTCGCCGCCAAAGGAGAAGATCATGCTGGCGAAGAAGGAAGCTCCACCAGTATGGGCGTAGCCCCACTTGTCATTCTCCGGATCCCTGGCCGCTACGCACATCTCCTTGAACTCCTCCCAACTTTCCGGCGGGCCGTCGTAGCCCAACTCGGCCAGCCAATCCTCGTTGTAGTACAACACCTCCATGGAGCGGCTGTGGGCGAAGCTCATGAGTTGATTACCTTGAGCCGCCTGGCGGTCCGATTCCAGGAAGGCCTCGAAGAAGTCGGCCCGGTCCTCAGGGGTGAAACCGTACTTCTCGCTCTCCAGGTAAGGATCGAGCGGGACGACGACGCCGGCCCTGGCGTAGTCGGCCACCTGGTTGGGGTAGGCGATGGCCAGATCGGGCGTGTCGCCAGCGGCAATGGAGGCGATGAGCTTGTTGTAGATGTCGGTGTAGTAGCCGGCGTACTGGGCCACCACGCGGATGCCGTAGGGGTTGCTCTCGTTGAAGCCGTTGACGATCTCTTCCAGGATCTCCAGGTGCTTCCGTGTGGAGACGTGCCAGAAGAGCACTTCCTGGCCGCTGGGGTTCAGCTTGCTGATGGCATCGGTCTCCGGCTCCGGCGGTGGTGCAGGCTCCGCGGGAGCCTCTTTTTCCACCACTACTACAGTCGCTGGAGCAGGAACGCAGGCCGCTACCAACGCCAGCGACAACACCGCAGCCAGAAGCAGATTCAATACGTTGCGAACTTTCATTTGTTTTTCTCCTCCGTGTTGATGTGTTGATGGGTAGATAGCCCTTTCTGGGGCTGAGGATGATCGGGCGTGCGCAGCGAAGCCTCGGAAGGCCGCAAGCAACTACACAAGCCCATAAATCATGGAACCACAAGCAAATGTTTTCTCCCGACTCTCACCTCCTTTGCCCCACTTGCCTTCTCTTCAGTTGCTGCTAGGCGAGGTCTCACCTGGTAGCCTTTCGAACCATTCGCCTGTTCGCATAAACCCCTCGTGGGTTAGATACACCGCAATAGCTCGCAGCACTCTTGTGGCGATTCGGACATCTTCCCTGGCATCATCCTCGCCTATGCTCAAACCAAACTCGTAGTCTCCGGTCTGCCTCTCACGGAACAATCGGCTGATGAACTTGCTGAATTCTCTTGGGAAGATCGCCGTTCTAACAAAGTGCCGGTTGAAGGCACTGATCACACCAGCGTGTTTGGAGAATGAGAGATTTTTGGTCAGCAGGACGGCTTGTATCGCATAGAAGGCAGTGTAGTAAGCCCGAGATGATGCAAAGTCGTAGTTCCCTTCCTCGACGTGCCATTGAGCGACCATAATAGAGCGGACAGCTTTCTGAATCATCAGTTTTAGTTGTCCTTCTAGCACGTCCTGCTCATTCATAAGACAATGCCTTCTCTACGAACGTTCATCAGGAACGGATTGTAAACCTGCCGGCGATGTCTTTCCTCCGATATGGGAAAGATCGAAAACACGACATTGTATTGATACAGAAGTTCCCCGGCCGTTTCGTCAATGACATCTCTCACTGCAGGAGAAACCTCATCCAGAACCGCCAAGCAATCGTAATCGGAATCAACAACACCGTCCCCTCGAGCTCTGGAACCAAAAAGGATAACCTGTTTAAGATGAGTGCCTAACTGCCTTCGTATCTCTTGTAGAAAAATATCCAAGATTTCATCATTTCTTTCGTTTTTCATCAGTTACTCCTGGGGTGTTCCCAATCCCACCCTTTGCCTGCGCAGCCTCGAACAGCAGAACGTGACACCTGACACTTGACACTTGACACCCGATACGTCCTCACTAACCCTTCAGTCCTGTAGTTGCGATTCCCTCGGTAAATTGCTTCTGTGCGAAGAAGTAAAGCACCAGGATGGGCGCGATGACGAACGTCGCCGCCGCCATCATCAATTGCACCTCGTTGCCCATCTCGGTGATGAAGCTCCGCAGCCCCACCTGGATGGGATACAGCGCCACGTCGCGGGCCACAATGAGTGGCCACAAGAAAGCGTTCCAACTGCTGATGAAGCTAAGCAGGATCACCGTCACCATGGCGGCCTTGGAGAGGGGCAGCACAATCTGGATCAAAAAGCGCAGATGTCCGCAACCGTCCATCAGCGCGGCATCGTGGAGTTCATCGGGAATCCCCATGAAGAACTGACGCAACAGGAAGATGTAGAACACGCTGGCTGTCCAGGGGACGATGAGGCCCAGATAGTTGTTCACCCAACCCAGCCGGGAGACCAGCAGGAAGTTGGGAATGATGGTCACCTCGCCAGGGATCATCATCGTGGCCAGGAAGGCGAAGAAGATGACATTCTTGCCCGGAAAGCGAATGCGGGCGAAGGCGTAGGCGGCCAACACGTTGGTGATCAGATTGCCGGTCACCGTGCAGAAGGCGATGAACAGCGTGTTCAGGAAGTAGCCAGGAATCCAGCGGCCGCTATGGTCGAAGTAGGGTCCCCATTCCGCTTCCGACCAGGCTTCGAGGTAGTTGTACCAGCGGAACTGCTCTGGCCAGAAGGCGCCGCGCGCCACCTCCGTCTGCGTCTTGAGGGACGTCAAGACCATCCAGACGAAGGGGAAGAGAGCTATCACCGCGCCGGCGATGAGAAAAACGTATATGAACAACTGTCCAAACTGCATCTGAAAGCGAAAAGGCCGTGCTCTCGCTGCTTTGACGCTCACGCTCGGATCTCCTGTCAGCATCGGGCCGGAATGAGTCTCAGTAGATCCAGATTTGCTCTTGCCGGACTGCCAAGTCCGGCAGAAAGGCGGTGGACTTGGCAGTCCACCGCGAGCTTCTTGGATCTACTGAGTCTACAGGTAGTGTACTCGCTTGCCGCCGATGTAGTTCTGCAGCAGCGAGACGATCAAGATCAGAATGAACAGCAAGAACGACATGGCTGACGCATAGCCGAAGGTAGGCGTGCGGAAAGCGTTGTTGTAGATCAGGATAGAGGCAGTGGTGGTGGTGTCCAGCGGCCCGCCAATCTCCGTGGCCGAGGCGGCAGCCATGATGAAGACGTGGTTGAAGGCTTTGAATGAGCCGATAATGGCGACCAGAGACAGGAAGAAGGTGGTCGGCGAGAGCAGCGGGATGGTGATGTGGCGGAAGAGCTGCCAGCGCCCGGCACCATCAATCTTGGCCGCTTCGTACAGCTCGTAGGGGATGGCGCCCAGGCCGGCCAGGAAAATGGTGGCGTCGTATCCCACCCAAAACCAGATCACGAACACCATGACCGTCACCAGCGCCACGCTGGGTCCGCCGAAGGGCACGTTGATGCCCGCCATCTCGCCCAGCACGGTGAAGATGCCGCGCGGTTCCTTCATCCAGCGCAGCACGGGCAGCCCAATGGCGTCCAGCGCTTTGTTGATAGGGCCGAAGGTGGGATTGAACATCTTGGCGAACACCGCGCCGGAGGCCACGGTGGAGGTCACGTAGGGCAGGAAGTAGACCATGCGCAGCCCTTCCTTGCCGCGGATCTTCTGGAAGAGCAGGTAGGCGATCACCAGGGCCAGGATGAGTTGGATGGGCACCGTGCCCACCACGTACCATATCGTCACCTTCAGCGAGTTCCAGAATTTGTCCGTCGTCAGGGCGCGCTGGTAGTTGGCGAACCCCACGTAATCACCTTTGACGATGAACCACTTGTGCAGGCTGATGTAGAAGGCATAGAAAACGGGCAGGAAATGAAAGAGGATCAAGACGAAAGTAGCCGGCAGGATGAACAGATAGCCCTGCACGGCTTCGCGTATGCGGCGGGCACGGCGTCCAGAGAATCTCCCCGTTTGAGGTTGGATGCCCCCCGGCAGTGTGTCCGACAGACTGGCCATCAGCGTCCCTTTTCGTGAACTGTGAGGCGGCTTTCCCGGCTCCCGGAACAAGACGGCGGATGGTGCGAACCCATTTGGGGGAGCCTGTGTCCGACATTATACCAGAAATCCCCCAAAGCGGCAAAGAAGTCGCGGCCGCGATGGCACGCCTGGGGCAGGCAGAACCAGGCAGAACCATGGGACAGGTTTGCCATCAGTATACTCGTTCCTCCGGCAACCGCCCATGACCTGGGGCATACGCTGTGGCAGCATGAATACGTTATCTGGCCTGTGCCCTGGCGAGCACCTCGGCATAGACTTCGACCGTGGCCTGGGCTGTCCGTTTCCAGGAGAAATGAGCAGCTTGCGCCAGCGCTTCGTCTCGCAGCCTCTCTCGCCACGCGGCGTCGTGCCACAACCGCGCCATCGCCGCCGCCAGCCCGGCCACGTCGTCAGGGGAAACCAGCACCGCGGCCTGGCCCGCCATCTCCGGCAATGAAGAGACGTTGGAAGTGATGGTCGGGGTTCCACAGGCCAGCGCTTCCAGCACGGGCAGGCCGAACCCTTCGTAGTGGGAGGGGAAGACAAAGGCGACGGCGGCCGTGTAGAGCGCCGGCTTGTCGGCTTCCTCCACCCAGCCCGTGAAGTAGACCTTGGACTCAATCCCCAACTCGCGGGCGATGCGGCGGGGGTCAGGAGCGAAGGCGGTATCCCTTGGCGGCAGCTTGCCGGCGATGACCAGGGCGGGGGCCACAGGCATGCGCTCAGCCACCTGGGCGAAGGCCGCCAGCAGTCCGGCCACGTTCTTGCGCACGTCGAAGCCACCCAGGTAGAGGAAGAAGCGATCAGGCAAGCCAAGCTCGCGCCGCAGCGCGTCTACTTGAGCTTGTTCTGCCCGGCGGAAGCTGGCGGGCGCCGCCTCGTGGGTGACCCGCACTCGCGCCGCGGGCAGCCTGAGATGGGTGATGATATCGCTCTGCGAGGCCTGGGAGACGGTGATCACCGCACTGGTTCGGCGGGCGGCAGCGGCGACGAGCCGGGTGTACAAGCGCACCAGCACGCCGCCTCGGTACGCCGGCAGCAGCAAGGGGATCAGGTCGTGAATGGTGACCACGGTGGGCACTGTTGGCCGCAGGGGGGAACCCCAGTGGGGGACATGCGCCAGGTTCGCTCCCAGCCGCCGGCAGGCGCGGGGAAAGGCGATTTGCTCGAACCACACCTTGGACAGATTCGCATTGAGTTTGTCAAAGGGGGTCGGGGCACGCTCGAGGCGTGGTGCGTGGTGCGTGGCGCGTGATGCGTGATCCGGGATTCGTGAATTGGAGATTCCGCCCGGCACCACCAAGACGTATTCGTGTTGCGGCGCGGCCTCAGGCAGATGAGCCAGCAAGTGGCTCAGATACTGTCCACTGCCTGTGGCGGTCTGTCCCCAGAACCAACCGCTCAGGACGATGCGCATGATGCATACTCCATCATTCGCGGGAGGTGTTTCTTTGGCGAGCTGGCAGAGTGAGGAGTGGTAAGCTGGAAACATCGGTAAGCTGATAGCTTAGGGCTAGTGCAAGTTACCAATCTACCGGTTTCCCAGTATACCAAGCTACCAGCACAGCATACACCAAAGATCGCAGCCTGTCAAACCGCGGGTTCTGCACAGGATTTGACAAAAGGGGCATTGTCTGGTATATAGTAGTTATTCATCTAACGACTAGAGTCGCAAAGCAGCGATGCAAGGAAGCGGATCTGGGGTCACTCCGCAGCAGTGACCGATGACGAGGGCCTTTCCAAGAGGATGGACGAGAGTGACAGTGGGGCCAATGCCCCTAACGCAGACGGCGTGAACCCACGCAAAGCCGGGAGGTGAGGCAGACCTGAGCATTCGCTGGCTCTTGGCCTCCCCACAGCCCATCTCAACAACGCATCAAGGAGGCTATCATGGAGCAGCGAGTGCTGGACCAAACGCTGGCGCAGGTGCGCGCCTACCTGGAAAGCGACGACCTGGCGGGTGCCATCACTCTCATCGCAACGCTGCGCCCGCCCGATCAGGCCGACGTCTTCGAAGAACTGCACCTCGGCCAACAGGAGATGCTCCTGCCCCGGCTGGGCGTCGAAGACGCCGCCGACATCCTGGAGGAGCTGGAGGACGAGGACGCTGCCGAGCTGGCCAGCCGCCTGGATCTGGAGACCCTGGCCCCTATCCTGGACGAGATGGCCTCCGACGAGGCTGCCGACCTTCTGGGCGACCTGCTGCCGGCGCAGGTGACCGGAGCGCTGGCCCAGATGGCCGACGCTGGCGGCGTGCAGGCGCTGCTGGTGTTCCCCGACGACAGCGCCGGCGGCCTGATGACCACCGAGTTCCTGGCCCTGCGGCGCCATATGACCGCCACCGCAGCTCTGGCCGCCGTGCGGGAGTGGGCCCCCGAAGCCGAGGCCGGCTACTTCCTGTTCGTCGTGGATGGAGAGGGTCGCCTCTGTGGCGTGGTCAGCCTGCTGGACTTGATCAAAGCACCGCCTGCGGCCCGGCTGAGCGAGGTCATGGATGCCGATGTCATCTACATTCGGGCCGACGCCGACCAGGAGGAATGCGCCCAACTCATGGCCCACTACGACGCGATGACCCTGCCGGTGGTGGACGAAAGCCATCGGCTCCTGGGCGTCATCACTGTGGACGACCTGGTGGACGTGCTGGAGGATGAGGCCACCGAGGACATCCAGCGCATGGGCGGTACGCTGCCCCTGGACCGGCGTTACCTGGACACCTCCGTGCTGCAGGTGGCCTGGAAACGGGTCGGCTGGCTGTTGTTGCTCTTCGTCACCGGCACGCTCACCGCCAACGTGATGCGCTACTTCGAGCCGCTGCTGACGGCAGAAGTGGCCTTGGCCTTCTTTGTCCCCTTGCTCATCGGCACCGGCGGTAACGCCGGTTCCCAGACCACGGCCACCATCATCCGGGCCCTGGCCGTGGGGGACGTGGACTGGCGGGACGTGCTGAAGGTGTTTTGGCACGAGTCCCGCACCGGCATCCTGCTGGGCCTGGCCATGTCTGCGGTGGGGTTCATCCGGGCGCTGACCTGGGGCACGACGGTGCCGATGGCCCTGGCTGTGAGCAGCGGGCTTCTGGCCATCGTATTGTGGGCCAACGCCGTGGGCGCACTGCTGCCGCTGATCGCCGCCCGCCTGAAGATTGATCCCACGGTGATCTCGGGGCCTCTGATGAGCACGCTGGTGGATGCCACGGGGCTGTTCATTTACCTGGCCATCGCCAGGGCCATCCTGCGCATCTAGTCAGGTACCGGGCCGGTAGGGTGGCTTTCCAAAGCCGCCGCAAGTGGCAGGGTATGAGACCTGCCCTACTGGCTTTCAAGCATGCTCGTTTAGGGAAGTATCCGGTCAGCCGCTTGCCAGAAGGTGGCATTGCGGGTATAATCTGAAACAGAAGGCAAGGTCTCCTGGCCTTGCTTTCCTCTGTCAGAGACATCTCATTCCTGGCTGAACTGAATGCTCCGACAGACCGGAAACTTACCTCGCGCATCTGAGCCAAGGGAGAAGGTTGCTTATTCATGGACGTCACAGCAAACAAAGCCTGGCACACGCAAGCCCCCGAAGCCGTCGTCACCGCCCTGCGTTCTCATTTCGAGCGCGGTCTGAACCCCGAAGACGCCGCCCGGCGCCTGGCGGAAGAAGGCCCTAACGAACTGAAGGAGCAACCGCGCCAGAGCTTCTGGGCCATGCTCCTCGATCAGTTCAAGAACTTCCTGGTCATCATCCTCATCATCGCCAGCCTCGTCTCCATGCTGCTGGGCGACTGGGTGGAGGCGGCGGCCATCCTGACCATCGTCATTCTCAATGCCGTGCTGGGCGTGGTGCAGGAATCGAAGGCTGAGGCGGCCCTGGCGGCACTGCAAAAGATGGCCGCGCCCGAAGCGGACGTCATCCGGGGGGGGCATCGTCTCAAGATTCCGGCCCGTGAGCTGGTGCGCGGCGACATCGTGCTGCTGGAGGCGGGCAACTACCTCCCCGCCGATCTGCGGCTGCTGGAAGCCATCAACCTGCGCATTGACGAGGCCTCGCTCACCGGCGAATCGGAGCCGGTGCGCAAAGAGGCCACCGGCATGTTCGCTCGGGACATTCCGCTGGGTGACCGCAGGAACATGGCCTATACGGGCACGCTGGTCACCTACGGCCGCGGCCGGGGCCTGGTGGTCAACACGGCCATGTACACCCAGCTCGGCCTCATCGCCGACATGATCCAGTCGTACGAAAAGGAGCCGACGCCGCTGCAGAAGAAACTGGATCGGCTGGGCAAGACGCTGGGCTGGGGCGCGCTGGCCGTCTGTGCGCTGGTCTTCCTCATCGGCTGGCTGCGCGGCTCGGAGCCGCTGGAGATGTTCATCACCGCCGTCAGCCTGGCCATCGCCGCCGTGCCCGAAGGGTTGCCGGCCGTGGTCACCATCTGCCTGGCCTTGGGGATGCAGCGCATGGTCGGTCGGAACGCCCTGCTGCGCCGTTTGCCGGCGGTGGAGGCCCTGGGCTCGGCCACGGCCATCTGCTCCGACAAGACCGGCACCCTGACCGAAAACCAGATGACCGTCGTGCGCATGGTCACTGCCGAGGACATCTACCAGGTCACCGGCGAGGGCTACCGGCCAGAAGGTGCCTTCTATGAGATCACCGCCGACAACTACAGGCCCGACAACCCCAGTTTTTTGCCGGAGCCGGTGCAGATTGATCCGCAGCAGAAGCCGGAAATGAACTTGCTGCTGCGGGCGGCGGCGCAGTGCAACGATGCCATGCTGGAACCCAGCGGCGAGATGAACGGCGTGCCCACCTGGCGCATGGTGGGCGACCCCACCGAGGGCGCGCTGATCACCATGGCCACCAAGGGGGGCGTTCGCCAGGACGAACTGGCCACCATCCTGCCGCGGGTGGCCGAGGTGCCCTTCGACTCCGAACGCAAGGCCATGAGCACCATCCACGAGATCAAGGAGGACAGGCTCACCGAGCAGATGCGGCTCAACCTGCTGGAGGTGCTGAAGGCCAAGGGCCTGGCCATTAACCACGGCCAGACCTTCTACGTCGCCTACGTCAAGGGGGGCCCTGACGTCATCCTCGACCAGTGCGGATACATCTACCGAGAAGGGCGTGTGGAGCCCCTGGACGGCAAGACGCGGCAACACGTGGATCACCTGAACCATGACCTGGCCGCCGATGCCCTGCGGGTGCTGGGCTTCGCCATCAACGTGTTCCCCACGCTGCCGGAGGCGACGCCGGAGGCAGTGGAGCGGGACCTCGTCTTCGTCGGACTGGCAGGCATGATAGACCCGCCGCGATCGGAGGTGAAGGCGGCGGTGCAGATGGCACGGGAAGCGGGCATCCGCACGGTGATGATCACCGGCGATTATCCGGACACGGCCCGCGCCATCGCTGAGCAGATCGGCATGCTGCGGGCCAGCAGCGAGGTGATGACCGGCCGCGAACTGGATGGTCTGGACGACGACACACTGACCCGCCGGGCGGCTAACGTGGATGTGTATGCTCGCGTTTCACCCCAGCACAAGGTGCGCATCGTGGAAGCCCTGCGGGCCAACAACCACATCGTAGCCATGACCGGCGACGGCGTGAACGACGCCCCGGCGCTGAAGCGGGCCGACATCGGAGTGGCCATGGGCATCACCGGCACCGACGTGGCCAAAGAGACGGCGGACATGGTGCTCACCGACGACAACTACGCCTCCATCGTCTCGGCAGTGGAAGAAGGCCGCGTCATCTACTCCAACATCCGCAAGTTCGTCTTCTACCTCCTCTCCTGCAACGTGGGGGAGGTCCTGATCATCTTCCTGGCCACGCTGCTGAACTGGCCGCTGCCGCTGACCGCCATTCAGCTTCTGGTGCTCAACCTGATCACCGACGGCGCACCGGCGCTGGCGCTGGGACTGGAGAAAGGCGACCCCGACGTGATGAAGCGACCGCCCCGCCCGCCCGACGAGCCGGTCATCAACCGCGAGATGGTGTGGCGCATCGTCATCCAGGGCCTGGCCATCACTGCCGCCACACTGCTGGCCTTCCGGATCGGCCTGCGCTGGTTCCCCGATAACGTGCATGTCGCCCAGACGATGGCTTTCGCCACCCTGTCCATTTCCGAGTTGTTGCGAGCCTACACCTCCCGTTCCGAGCGCTACAACCTCTGGCAGATCGGCCCCTTCAGCAACAGGATCATGCAGTACGCCGTGGCCGCCTCGCTGGTCATCCTGCTGGCGGTGATCTATGTCCCCTTCCTCGACCCCATCTTCGACACGGCCCAGTTGGGGCTGCGGGAGTGGAGCGTCGTCGTGCCACTGCTTCTGGTCCCTGCCGTCGTTGCTGAGATCACCAAGTTCTTCGTGCGCGGGCGGGCGGAGCAGGCCTTCCGCTTCCGGATGGAAGAGCCTGTCTGAGGCTGGTACACTGGTAAATTGGTAGATTGGTAGATTGGTGTCTAGAGCCTCGTTACCCCGATTTGCCAATCTAACGGTTTCCCAGTTTACCAATTTACCAGATTACCAGTCTACCAGTTTACCAATCCACCAACCGCAAAGGAGAGCAAAGATGCACAACCTGGACAACGTCAGTCGCTTGATGGAAAAATGCGGTATCCCCGGCCGCGATGCCTACGATCTGCCCACCAGCGGCAAGCGCTTCCCCGATGGGGCCTGGTACCGCATGGAGATTTCCGGCGTGGAGCGGCCGCAGGTGCTGGAGGCGCTCATTGACGAAGCCACGAAGCGCAAGATGCCCATTCACCGCCTCATCTCCGTGGTCATGGGCGCCACCCTGCTCGATGATGCCGAGCTTCGGGACTTCGCCCAGATGGCCGCCGAAGCGCGCATGGAAGTCATCCTCACGCCTGGCCCTCGCTCCGCCTGGGACGTGGGCCGTCAGCTGGTCACGCCGGAGGGAGGCTTATCCGGCCTGCGCTTCCGCGGCTCCGATCAACTGCGCGCCGTCATCGCCGACGTGATGCGGGGCATCGAGATCGGCTTCCGCGGCTTCCTCTGCATTGACGAGGGGCTGCTGTGGCTCTTCAACCAAATGAAGCGCAACGGCGACATCCCCGCCGACGTGATCTTCAAGGTCAGCATCTACGCCGGGCACGCCTCGGCCGCCGGCGGCCGCGTGCTGCAGGAACTGGGCGCCGGCACCTTCAACCCCATTGGCGACCTCAGCCTGCCGCAACTGGCCTCCATCCGCCAGGCCGTGGACATCCCCCTCGACCTGCACATCTACCTCGCCGAGAGCTTCGGCGGCTTCAACCGTTTCTACGAAGCGCCGGAGATGGTGCGTCTCTGTGCGCCATGCTACTTCAAGATGGAGCCGGGGCCGGCCTGCGCCGCCGGGCCGGGCGCCTTGTACAAACCATACGTCAGCCCGGACATGCTGGCCTGGTGGGCCAGGGAGAAGGTGAAGTTCTGCCAGATCATCCACGAGATCATCCAGGAGAACTTCCCCGAGGGGACGATGTCGGCGTTGGGGGCAGACGACCTGGCCATTCCGAAGGTGTAGACACATCAAGATTCTGCCATGAGGAGAGAGTGATGACCGACAAGCCATTTAAGCCCGCCGGCGTCAACCCGGCGCTGGTCACCCCCTTCACCAAGACGGAGGAGGTGGACGAGGCCGCCTTTCGCCGCCTGATCCGCCAGGCGCTGCCGCACGTGGACGGGCTGGTGCCCTGCGGCACGACGGGCGAGTTCCCCTACCTCTCCGTGGCCGAGCAGCAGCGGCTGGTGGAGATCGCCGTCGAGGAAGCGCAGGGGAAGCCGGTGATCGCCGGCACGGGAGCGGCGGGCACGCGACAGGCCATTGAGTTGACCCGCAACGCTAAAGCCGCCGGGGCCACCGCCTGCCTGGTCGTCACCCCCTACTTCCTGCACCCCTCGCCCAAGGGCATCTACCAGCACTTCCACGACATCGCCACGGCCGTGGACATCCCCATCATCCTCTACAACATCCCCCAGGTGGTGGACGCGGTCCTGCCCCGCCAGGTCGTCGAGGACCTGGCCGACATCCCCAACGTCGTGGGGCTCAAGGACTCCTCGGGCAACCTGACCTACACGATGGAGATCCTGGAATACGCCGGCGACCGCATCAACGTGCTTATTGGTCATGACGAGGTGGTGCTGCCGGCGCTGGCCGGCGGCTGCGCGGGCATGATCCTGGCCTCGGCTCAGGTTTACCCCGAGGTGTGGCAGGCGGTGCTGGCAGCGGTGCGGCGCGGCGATCTGGAAGAGGCGCGACGACTGCAGCGCAGCGTGCAGAAGCTCTCCCGCATCTTCTGTCGCTACGGTGGCGGCGTGGCCGTGAAGGCAGCACTGAACATGATGGGGGTGAAAGTGGGGCCGCCGCGGCGGCCGCTGAAAGCTGTCGGCGGCGCGCTGCTGCACGAGGATCGGGCGGAGATCCAACTGGAGCTGGAGAAGCTGGGCAAGATCGAGCCGCCCGAAGTGACCTTCCACGTGCCCGACGGCCCTCTGGCGGCGCGCTTCGCAGCCATTGGCCTGGACGCGCAAGTGGCGCAAGAGGCAGGTTTGCGGTTGGGAACGGGCGCCGCCGGCGAAGGGCTGAACTGGGTGCAGATGGACGTGGTGGCCGGGGCCAAGACGGGGCCGCTGGGCGACATCTACGCCTTCCAGCTCACCTACCCCCGCCACAGCTTCGAGGCGCTGACCACCATCCTGGAGCCCAACCTGACCGTGCGCCCGGCGACGCTGATCATCCCCGCCAACGAGCTAAAGAACCTGCGCCAGGCCAACATGGTTTACGGCCCCACGCAGGCGGCCGTGGCGCGGGCCATCGTGGATCATCTGGAGCGGGAGACGATCCCCGCCGCGGCCATGGACGAGGAAGTGATGATCGTTCAGGCCGCGGTGCATCCGAAGGCTCTGGACCGCCACGCCCTCTACCAGTCCGTCCTGGGCGCCGCGGATCAGGCCATCGGCGCCGCGTTTGGCTCAGTGTGAGGGCGCAGCCATGACGCTCAGACCCTTGCCGGGATTCCGACATTTCACGACGCACCACTGCGTCACCGGCTCGCTGCGCCACATCTACGCTTACAACGACTACGACATCAGCGAGGAGATGTTGCTGGGGCTGGGCGCGGGGGTGAGTTTCAGCTACTGGCACTTCAAGGGGCAGCCCCCCTTCATGGGCGGGCGCGGCGGGTTCAGGCCTCCCTTGATGGAGGAGGTCGCCGGCCAGCGCACCGGCGTGGTGGTGGAGTGGCACACCACCGCCAGCGCCCGCAAGGCGGAGCGGACGCTCCTGGAGATACTCGATGCCGGCCAGCCGGCGATGATCCAGTGCGACATGGGCTTCCTGCCCTACTTCGACCTACCGGAAGATTACCATTTCGGCTGGCACATCGTCGTCGTCTGTGGATACGATGCGGAGACAGGCCAGGTGCTCATCGCCGACCGCGACGGGCTGCACCCGATTGCCATGGAGGATCTGGCCCAAGCGCGTGGCTCCACCCACAAGCCCTTCCCGCCCAAGCACAAGTGGTACACCTTCGACTTCCGCCAGAAGCGGCCGGCGGCGGCCGCCGAGGTGCGCCAGGCCATCGCCGAACAGGCGGAGGCCATGCTGGAACCGCCCATCAGCAACGTCGGTGTCAAAGGCATCCGCAAAGCGGCCAAAGAAGCGCTCAAGTGGCCCGACCTGCTAACCGAGGATGACCTGCGCTTCACGCTGTTCAACACCTTCGTCTTCATTGATGCGGTCGGCGGCACGGGCGGCGGCATCTTCCGCTACATGTTCAGCCGCTTCCTGCGCGAGGCCGCCGAGATCACCGGGGATGCACGCCTGAACGAGAGCGCCGACGCCTTCCAGCACATCGGCGATCGCTGGCAGGCTGTGGCCAGGTTCTTCAAGGCCGGATGGAAAGCCGACGACCCGGCCGCCGTGCTGCCGGAAACGACAGCCCCGATGCTGGAGATCGCCGACCTGGAGCAGGCAGCATGGGACCGGCTGCGAGAACTCGTGCGCGGGTGACGTGATGCGCGAGATCGAGCAACTGCGGGCCACGGTGGAGGAATTCTGTAACCGCCCTCGTGCCAGAGATCGAGGCGCACGTGCGCAACCACCGGCAGAGACCTATACGCGAGAGGCGACGCCGCAAAGGATGACCGCTTTCATCGGCCCCTGACTCGTCCACTGTCACGCCGCCCCGCTACCTCACCGCAAGCGGACAACGTCCACAGCACCGGTTTGGCGAGATGCGGCGAGCGATCATGCCGCTGCGAATTCGACCACACTTCTCACGTAATCTTGCGGGGTGCCGAAATCAAAGCGCCGGCCATCTCTTATCTCCAGCGCGCAATACCCTTCCCGTTGTCTCTGAAGCTCTTGAGCATACGTTAGCTGAAATTCACCCCGCTGCCTGATGTCCTCTGTGATCATCTCTTCCAGGACTTCATAAATCGAGGGTGACAGTAGGTGCATGCCAAACCATCCCAGGAACTCATCATCCCCCAACCCCTCAACTCTGAGCTTCTCTCTGGCAACCTCAAGAGACGGCTTCTCGATAATGAGCGCAACATCAATCAAGTCAGCATTTGTTTGCCGCCGCTTGCCGGCGATCGTTCCATACCCTTTCAATTCGTCACCGCCAACGCGGTTGACCGCCGAGACAGACCTTCCTCCACAAGCCCTGTACGCCTGTATCAATTGGCTATGGCAAGATTCATTCCCTCCCCGAAACAGGTGATCTCCCAGACAAAGCAACACAGGCTCACCATCAGCGAAGGCTTTGCTCTGATATACTGCGTGCCCATAGCCTTCCTGGGCTTCTTGCACGGCGAACGATATGCGGTCCAGCGCGGCCCGCATTCTTTCGGCCTCCCGCAGCAGATCAGGGTGTTTCTCCAGACGTCTCAGGCAAGATTCCCCAGGGCCTCGAAGGTAATCGGTCACCAAGCTTTCTTCACCGCCCCTGACGATGATACAGATCTGTTCAATACCTGCATCTAGCAGGTCCATGATCTGATAATGCACCAGAGGGCGTGCGATTCCATCCGGGCCGACAACGGGGAAGAACTCCTTCTTGCAGGCGTGGGAGGCTGGAAACAGGCGAGTCCCCAACCCGGCTATCGGAACAACCGCCTTGCGGACGTTCACATTGATCGAATCCATCCCGTTGGCCCAAAGGTGTAGCGAAACGAACCAAACTCTATGGCACCAGGCGACGTCCCATCAAAGATGTCGGCGTCCAAACCGGTCAGTCGCTTGTATTCCCTCGTGATGGCAGGGATCTCCCTTGCCAGGGCTTCCTTCCTTCCGAAAACCGCAACCGTGCCTCCAGATCCACCGCCCGTTATCTTTGCCCCGTAGAGTCCTCCTTCTAGCCCTCTGGATCGCACCGCCTCCACGATGAAATCCACTTCAGGGACGGAAAGCAAGCAACTGTCTCGGTAGCTTTCGTGAGAACCAAACATGCACTCGCCGGCGGCAATCAAGGCATCTTCATCCTCGCCGGATGCTGCGGCTTTCAGGTGATCCATAAACGCCAAGACCCGGTGGTTTTCATACACGGGATGCAGGGTAGGTCCCAGGACGCGATACGTCGCATCCAACTGAATCTCAGTAATCGGGTCGTCATGAGTCCCATACTTGGCCAGAAACTCGGAGCCGACGGTGGTTTCAGGAAGAACATCTCGATAGTGCTTCTCAAACGAATCCACCGTGATCTCGGTGAGGTACTGCACCGGTTTTTCGCCATTCTGGACACGAATCTGATTGATGATGCGCTTTCCCATGAATGCCCCAATGCGAACGCTTCCATATTCGGCTCCTGCTACGGAGTGCTTCACCATCGAATTGATGCCCACAAATGAGGTTCCCTGGGGGATGTCGATTTCCCCCATGATGCTGCCTGGGCGGCACAGTATGTGGGTCAACTTCCCTTGGCGGCCGCTCGTCACTGTGATCTGGTCCATGATGCCACAGGGTGCGCCCACAACCAGATTCTCGGCCAATTGTCCCAATCGTGCCAGGCGAGATTCTGAGATGTCCAGTTGCAGATAATTCTGCAAGCAATACAGCGTCGCGATCTCCGTGGAGGCTGAGCTCCCAATACCCACGTTCATGGGCACCCCACTGAGCAGGAGCAGGCTGAAGCCAAAAGGCAGGTGCACAGACTCTTCTTTCAAGAGGGTGAAGATGCTACCACCAACGTAGGCCGCCCAGGAAGAGATGGGGTTGGACTTGCAGAGCTCGCGAACCTGCTCGTAAGAGACGAAGCCTTCCCCCATCTCAAAGTAGTCAAGCGGCATACGTGTTTCAACAGGTAGACTCCGACGATGTGCCTGCATCGTCCGGATGCGCAGCGTCCGATCTGTGCGCGGCTGTAGGGCGATGACCATCCCTCGGCCCAAGACACCTTCACACACATTGCTTCCGGAGTAGTCTGCAATACCCCCCATAACATCCAGGCGCGCCGGCACTCTGGTCACGAGAATCTCGCCGCTTCTGAAGAACCCTGCAAATCCGGTAGGATCACTGTACGGCTTTTTCAGAAGCGATTCAAACTGAATGATTTCCCTTGGTAGCTCTCGATCACTCAACATGCCAAGTACTCCCTCTGTGTGGAATGCCTACCTGAGCGACAGCGCAGGAACTTGCTGTGCAAACAGCCGGAGCTTCCTGGACCCAACCCCTTCTGTCTACTATACCCCAGGGAGACGGAGTGCAGAAGTCACCGGCCCATTCGCTCACCTGGGAGTATACCATTAACCTGTTGTTTCAGCAAGCACCTCAACGCTTGAAGAGTCGTACAGGTTTGACAACTGTCAAACATCGTGATACACTGCCTGCAGGGAGCCAAACGAACTCCTTAACCGCCCTACCCCGTAGCAGAGCGCTTGCTAGCACTCCTTGCATGAGCCTTTCATGCTTGGACTGCCCCTCGAAACAGCAACAACGAACACGAAAACACAGGAGAAAACAACATGTCCAACATCTTGGCAGACATCGCCAGCAATCTGTACAACGGCCAGGACAAAGCCGTCGCTGCGTTGGTTCAGCAAGCCCTGGACCAGGGCATGACAGCGGCCGAGGTACTCCATGGCGGCCTCATGGCCGGCATGGACGAAGTGGGCCGGGACTTCAAGGCCGGCGAGCTCTTCGTGCCCGAAGTGCTCATCGCCGCCCGCGCCATGCACGCCGGCATGAACATCTTGCGCCCGCTGCTGGTCGAAGGCGACGTGCCCTCGACGGGCAAGTACCTCATCGGCACCGTGCAGGGCGACCTGCACGACATCGGCAAGAACCTGGTCAAGATGATGCTGGAGGGCGCTGGCTTCGAGACCGTTGACCTGGGCACCGACGTCAAGCCGGAAGGCTTCGTGGCTGCCGTGCAGGAGCACCAGCCGCAGATCGTGGGCATGTCGGCGCTGCTGACGACGACCATGCCGGGGATGCAGGCCACCATCGAGGCCCTGCAGGAGGCAGGGCTGCGCGACACGGTCAAGATCATGATCGGCGGTGCGCCGGTGACGGCGGCCTTCGCCGAGAAGATCGGGGCCGACGCCTACGCGCCCGACGCGGCAAGCGCTGTGGACGTGGCCCGCAGCCTGGCGGGAGCGTGATGCTCAAATGACTGAACAACTTCCCATTGAAACGCTACATCCCACCATCCGCATGCTCTCGGACGAGCAAATCCAGGCCATTCACCACTCCAGCCTGGACATCCTCTCCCGCACGGGCATCGTGATGAAGCACGAAACCGGGCGTGAGCTGCTGCTCGACGCCGGGGCCTGGGAGTCTGGCGAACGGATCAAAATACCGGAGCACCTGGTGATGGCAGCCATCGGCTCCGCTCCCTCCCGCATCCCCATGCACAACCGGCTGGGCGAGCTGACCATGCCCCTGCAAGAGGGCCAGGTCTTCTTCGGCCCCGGCTCTGATTGCCCCTTCACCCTGGACGTGGAAACCGGCGAGCGGCGCCAGGCCACCGCCCAGGACGTCCGCCGCATCGCCCGCCTGTGCGACGGCCTCCAGCAGATAGACTTCATCATGTCCATGGGCACCCCCTCGGACGTGCCGACCATGGATCACTACCTGCACAGCTTCATCGGCATGATCCGCGGCTCGGTCAAGCCCAACGTCTACACCGCCCTCGACCGCTCGGACATGGAGGACATCTACCGCATCGCCTGCGCCGTGGCCGGCGGCGAGGCCGAGTTGCGCGAAAGACCCTTCCTGCTGCACTACGCCGAGCCCATCTCACCGCTGCTGTACAACGAGGAGTCGGTGGACAAGCTGCTGTTCTGCGCCGAGGTGGGCATCCCCGTCACCTGTCTGCCCTCGCCCAACACCGGCGGCGGCGGGCCGATCACCCTGGCCGGCGCCATTGCACTGGGCAACGCCGAGTGTCTGGCCGGGCTGGTGCTCAGCCAACTGGTGCGGCCGGGCACACCCTTCCTGTACGGCATGAACACGGCGGCGCTGGACATGAAGTCAGCCATCGTCAGCTATGGTGCGCCGGAGTGGCCGACGGGTATGGCCGCTTGCTGCGACCTGGCCCGCTATTACGACCTGCCGGTGTGGGGGACGGCCGGCGCCACCGACAGCAAAGTGGTGGACGCTCAGGCGGCCATCGAGGCCACGGTCACGATCATGACCGCCTTCCTGACCCGCTGCAATCTGGTGCACGACGTGGGCTACATGGAGTACGGCACCACCTCCTCGATGGAGATGCTGGTGATGGCCGACGAGATCATCCGTGACGTGCGCTACGTCATGGCCGGCGTGGAGGTCAGCGAGCGCACGCTGGCCCGGGAAGCGATCCACCGCGCCCGGCCCGGCGGCGGCTTCCTGGCCGACGATCACACGCTGGATAGCTGGCGCTGGGCGCAGTGGCGGCCGGCGCTGATAGACCGCACGCGCTACGATCGCTGGGTGGAGCAGGGCAGCAAGGACATGACCACACGGGCCAACGAGCGTGCCCGCCGCCTCCTGGCCGAGCACGAGGTGCCACCGCTGCCGCAGGCGGCGGAGGAAGTGATCGCCGCGGTGCTCAAGCAGCGTGAATCGTGATGCGTGATCCGTGATGCGTGACGTTGGAGCACGTATCACGCATCACGGATCACGTTTTTCCGCTTGCGGCTGGCAAGACTGGACCGCTAGCCTTACGTCATGAGAAGGTCCTGGTATCGGGAGGTGATACTGGTGCAAATGAAACGCTCGCTTCTTCTACTCACGAGTGCCTGTCTGCTTGCTGGCTTGCTGCTGATCGTGGGCGTGTGGGATGTGAGCCACGCCCAGGAGCCTGTTGAACAGACGGTGCTTTGCTTCCGCCGCAGCGCAGACGCCTTCTGCGCCCCCCGCCCGCTGGAGCTTGGCGGCGACCTGGCCGACCGGCTGCAGCGTGTTTTGCAGGCCCTGGTTTCCGGTCCCACACCCCAGCAGCGGGCCGCCGGCGTGTGGTCAGCCATCCCCCAGGAGGCCGAACTGGCCAACGTCACCGTGGAAGGGGCCCGGGTCAGCGTCTACCTGGTGCTGCCGGAGACGTATCTGGAGAGGTTCAACCCCCTGCTCTCCGACCAACTGGTGGAGCAGATCGTCAAGACGCTGCGCCCATTCCGCTCCGAGATCATGAGCGCCGCGCGCATCCAGGGCGGCTCCCCCGATGACCGCTTGATCGTGCACGTTTTGGCCCAGGACCCCTGGGACCCGGCCCATCCCTTCCGCGATCTCTCCTACTTCCTCTTCGAGCCGCCGCTGGAGCACAAGCCGAGAGGGGATGACACGGAGACAGGGAGACAAGGAGAAGAGACAGCAGTGCAGCGGCTCCTTCTCTCCGATGGTTTCCTGTCTGGCAAGGCGGTCTACGTCAGCGCCGGCCACGGCTGGTATTGGAACCCTGACTTCGAGGAGTGGCTCACCCAGCGCCCCGTCTGGGAGGATCTGGTCGAGGACTTCAACAACGCCGAGGTGGTGAACCAGTACCTGTTGCCTTACCTGTACAACGCCGGTGCCGACGTCTGGACGGTGCGGGAGCGCGACCTGATCGCCCACGAGATCACGGTCACCGTGGATGCGCCTGGCTATGGCCAGGCTGGGGAATGGCTGGATCCGACGGAGCCGATCACCGGTTCCTCGCTGATCCTGCCCTGGCGCTACGCCCCGGTCAGTGTCACGGCCACGGCTACCGCCACCTGGACCTTCACCCCCACCCAGACGGCGCGCACCGCTGTCTACGTCTGGTACGCTCACGGCCCGGACCGGGCACCCGACGCCCGCTACCGCATCAAGCACGCCGGCGGGAGCAGCGAGCAGCAGATTGATCAGACGGTCCACGGCCTGACCTGGCGCTACCTGGGCAGCTACCCCTTCTACGCCGACCAGCCGGCCAGCGTGAGCCTGGTCAACGTTTCCGACGTGCCGGGCCGCACCGTGAGCGCGGGTGCGGTTCGGATCGGCGGCGGGATAGGCAGCGAACTCGGCGCTGGAGATCCACCAAGTCCCACCGCCAGCGGCCGGCCGCGCTGGGAGGAAGCCTCCCGCTACTGGGCCAAGTACCAAGGCGCGCCTCCTTCCGTGTATCATCCATCCATCAACGACCTCTACGACGACGTTACGGCCCGGCCCCGCTACGCTGAGTGGGAAAAGCCCGAGGACGAGGACGGAGTCTTCGTCTCCTGGCACACCAACGGCTCCTGGGCCCACGACTGGCGGGGCAGCGAGAGTTACATCTACGATGGCACGTGGGGTGGGATATGGACACCGGGCTCGGACCTCTTGCAGTATTTCTTGCACCGCACGCTGGTCGAGGACGCCCGGGCTGGATGGGACCCGAACTGGGTGGACGGGGGCATGCAGGCGGACAACTTCGGCGAGGTGCGGCTGCTCCAGACCATGCCCGGGGTGCTCATGGAAATCGCCTACCACGATGACCCAGACGACACCCACGCCCTGCTGGACCCCCGCTTCGCCCAGCTCTCGGCGCGGGCCATCTACCGGGGCATCGTTCGCTACTTCGCCTATCGAGACGCGGTGGAGCCCGTCTTCCTGCCCGAGCCGCCGCAGGGGTTGGCCGTCCGTAACAGCGGCCCGGGAGAGGTGACCCTCGCCTGGCTTCCCTCGCCTACCGACGGTGACGGCCCGCTGGGCGACGCGGCCACGGGCTACCGGGTCTATGCCAGCCCTGATGGCTTCGCCTGGGGCGATGGCATCTCCGTGACCGGCACATCGTACGCCTTGGCCGGCCTGACACCCGGTCAGCTCGTCTTCGTGCGCGTCACAGGGGTCAACGCTGGCGGCGAGTCGCTGCCCACGCCGACGCTGGCGGCGCGGGCTGCAGAGCAGGGGCGGGCATCTATCCTGCTGGTCGAAGCCTTCAGCCGCAACGACCGCAGCTTCACCACCTGGCAGGA
Organism: Chloroflexota bacterium; assembly: GCA_014383605.1. The sequence goes on along the minus strand of JACNHM010000355.1, from coordinate 718 downwards.
CGATGGCGTGAGCATCGAGGACACGGCCGAGACCGGCCCCAGCCGGCGGTTGTTCGCCGATCGCACCAACCGTCAGGACTACACCATCCAGCACGGCACGGCCATCAGCCGTCCCTTCGACAGCGCCACCCGCAACATGCTTCACGCTGCGGGTGAAACCACAACCCCGCCGGTGGATCTGAACCGCTACGGTGTCGTGGACTGGATGGCGGGCGAGGAGAGTTCGCCGGAGGAGCCCATCCCCGCCGGTGCACCGGAGATGGCCCTGAGCCCGGCCGAGCAGGGGCTCCTGGCCGCGTTCATGGAGCGGGGCGGATCGCTCTTCATCAGCGGCTCGGAGATCGGGCTGGACCTGGTGCTGCGGGACAAAGGGCCGGACTTCTACCGCGATGTGCTGAAGGCCACCTACCAGGGGAGCAACGCTTTCAAGCGCAACTGGCTGCCCTACCCCAACAAGGTCATGCCCACGCCAGGTGGCCTCTTCGATGGGCTGGAGATCTTCCGCTTCGACGATGGCACCCACGGCACCTATGATGCGGACCGGGTGGACTACTTCCTGCCGCTGCCTGAGGATCGCCGCTCCCAGTCGGCCCTGCTGTACCAGGCCGGCATCGGCCACGCTGGCCTGACGTGGGATTCCGGCGGCTGCTCCCGGCTGGTCTACTTCGCCTTCCCCTTCGAGACCATCTACCCGGCCGAGACCCGCCAGGCGGTGATG